>JAIXOY010000082.1 GCA_027486525.1 Pseudomonadota bacterium | reverse complement strand
CTCGCTCACTGGTACCACTTGATGGTGCTGGGCCGCATGCTCGATGAGCGAGCCCCGAACTATCTCAAACAGGCCTTGGGTTGGTCTTATCATGCTCCTTACGCGGGCCATGATGCGATTCAATTGGCGATTGGCCAAGTGTTCGACCACAAAACCGATCATCTTTTCCCGTACTACCGCGACATGATGACGGCGCTTTCAGCGGGTCTCACTCCGGAAGAAATCATCTTGAACGGTTTGTCGAAAGCGACGGACTTAGCCTCTGGTGGACGCCACATGTCCAACCACTTCGCCAAGCCAGCGTGGAACATCCACAACGTTTCGAGCTGCACGGGTAACCACACGCTTCACGCCGTCGGCGTGGGCCGTGCCATGAAGACCTACAAGCACAAAGGTGTTTCGTTCTCGAGCCAAGGTGAGTCCTCGGTGTCAGAAGGCTACGTGTACGAAGCCATCAACGGCGCGTCTCGCGAAAAACTGCCGGTGGTGTTCGTCTTCCAAGACAACGGCTACGGGATTTCTGTTCCAAAATCTGACCAAACGGCAAACGAAATTTGCGCCGAGAACTTCCGCGGTTTCAAAAATCTCCAGATCATCATCTGTGATGGTAAAGACGTGTTCGACAGTATGAACGCTATGACCACGGCGCGTGAGCACGCCCTCAAAAACAGTGAGCCCGTCATCGTGCACGCGATGTGTGTGCGCATCGGAAACCACTCGAACTCCGACAAACACGAATGGTACCGCGATGACAAAGAAATCGCCGACGCCAAGGCACAAGATCCGTTGCCGAAGTACAAAGCAGAACTCTTAAAATCAAAGATCTTCACGGAAAAAGAACTCACGAAGATCGAAGAAGAAGCCAAAGTGATGATGCTTGACGGGCACACAAAGGCGATGAAAGCACCGGCGCCAACGGCCGACAGTATCTATGACTTCGTTGTTCCTGAAGCGCACGTCCCACAGAAATACGTCGACGGCACCCACGACTACAACGGGGAGCCGATGAAGTTCATCGACTCGTTGAACGGCACACTCAAAGCGGAATTCCGCCACAACCCTGACACGTACATCTGGGGGCAAGACGTCGCCAACAAAGAGAAGGGCGGTATCTTCAACGTCACGAAAGGCATGCAACAAGAATTCGGCAAACACCGTGTGTTCAATGGTCCGATTGCTGAAGATTTTATCTTGGGTACAGCTAACGGCATGGTCCGCTTTGATGAAAAAATCCGCGTGGTCGTGGAAGGCGCTGAGTTCGCTGACTACTTCTGGCCAGCGATGGAGCAGATGGTAGAAACATCCCACGATTACTGGCGCTCAAACGGCGCGTTCTCACCGAACATGGTGATTCGTCTCGCGTCTGGCGGGTACATCGGCGGCGGCCTTTACCACTCACAAAACATCGAAGGGACCCTCACGACTCTTCCAGGTATTCGCGTTGTGGTTCCAGCTTTTGCTGACGATGCTGCCGGCTTGCTCAGAACAGCGATGCGCTCTCGTGGTTGCACCGTGTATCTCGAACCAAAGACGCTCTACAACGCTAAGCACGCCATGACTCCGGTGCCAGAAGATTTCGAAGTGCCGTTTGGTAAAGCGCGCCTGCGCCGCGAAGGGGAGCACCTCTCGATCATCACTTACGGCAACACGGTTCACTTCTCACTAGAGGCGGCAGAAGTTTTGGCGAAAGAAGGGATCGAAGTGGAAGTCTTGGATCTTCGTTCGTTGAACCCACTGGACTACGATGCCATCAAGGCCACCGTGACTAAAACTCACCGCGCGTTGATCGTTCACGAAGACAAAGTCTTCGGTGGTTTCGGTGGAGAACTCGTCGGTGTGATCAACGAAACATGTTTCGAAGAATTGGATGCGCCGGTTCGTCGTGTGGGCTCAACCTTCACGCCGGTGGGCTTCAACCGAATTCTTGAGCGCGCCACTCTGCCGGACATGCAGAAGATTTTGGTGGCCGCCCGCGAGCTTGCGAACTACTAGTTCATTCAAGGGGGCACATTGCTGCCCCCTTCTTTTTTTCCCCCCCATTTAGGCTAAACTGAAGATCGGATTAATGGATCGAGGGGAAGGCATGAAAATCGTAAGAATGAGTGTTCTGGCCGCAGCGCTGGCAGTTTTGCCGGCGTTGGCCCAAGACCTGAGCATGATCGACTTGGCCCTGAAGGCCCTAGGCGAAGCAGGCGTTCCTCCGCGCAGCTGTAGTACTTCGGCAAACCCAAGTTGTTCCTACGTCCAAATCTGCAGCGATCTTTCCGCGCAACGAAATTCACCCTATCTCTACGAGAATGCCGCGGGAGAAAGAATCCCCAATTTTAACTACCAGGCCTTGGCGTCTCTCGTCATGCAGTGTGGAAAAAAGAATGGGCTGTATGATAAAGCCCCAGCGACGCCAATTTCAGGTCTTCTGGACTATGCTCGCTGGCTCGTGGAGCAGCCGGCCGAACTCCAAGTAAAATTAAATCGCATCGACCTGGCCTACGCCGATGCGGCCTACGGCCAAACTCTCTCGGCGCGCCTCGAAGGAGAGTCACAAGCAGACTACACGACTCGTCAGCTTACCGAGGCCGCTCAGCGTGCGGGCATTCGTATCGATGAGGCCCTCACGGATGCGATCGAGCGCAAGGTCGCCTACCAGTTGGCGATGGCCTCTGCGAGCTTGCAAACAGCTCCGGCAACCGATTGGGATAAGGTCCCGGAGCGAGTCCGTGAGGTCATGCAGGATCCATTCTTAAATCCAGAAATCCTCTCTCAAGAAAATGAAGTGGGAAGCCGGGCCCGTGAGCAGTTCAATAAAAAAGCTGGTGAGATCTCGAACCTGGCCAATGAGGTAAGAGCGCAAACCTTGCAAGTACTGCAAGACCAAAAGGCCCGCTATCCGGAGCGCGCAGAATCACTGGAGGGCATGAGTGTCCGTCTTCGAACGGCGTCGGTGACCTTTGTGGTAGATCCCTATGAACTAAAAAACTTCTGCCCAAGTCCCAACGCATTCTACGATCCGACTCAGCATGTGCTAAAAATCTGCCCGCAGATGATGGGCATGCCCAAAGAGCATTTGCGCATGGTGATTGGCCATGAGCTCGGTCACTCCGTCGACCCCTGTGGCGCTTCTTGTCCGTTGCATGTGGTGTTTGCTCAGGGTGAAACCCAGTACAGTATTGCGGATCTCGGCAGTGCGTTTAGCGGTGTGCCCGGAATAGGTACGGCAGTGGTCGCCCCAGGCATTACCTATCCCGAGAACCCGTTCCGCGAAGTGCTCTCTTGCTTGGCCACGCCAGAATCGCTGAATGCTCGCTTGGCCGATCCCGTTCGAGCGCGCGCTCTGCTCGAAGAGCAACTCCGCCTCGAGCGTGCCGCAGGATTGGATAGCGCGCGGACGGAGCAACTCTTAGCGCAGCTCCCGCGGCTCATGAGTGACTATGCCGGTTGCTCAATCCTTCCTGGTAATTCGCGCCAACAAGAGGCCTTCGCCGATTGGTTGGCGGCGGAAGCGGTGGCCTTGTCAGGAAGTGCCACCAATCTCACTGAAGTTGGCGGCATGTTCTACGCCGTCGAATGCGCCGGGGTCACACCTGATCTTGCTTCTGTCATCATGCCGATCCTGCAGCAAAATAATTGCGTGGGTGCAGGTGAGCAGGGTGGTATCGAAAATCTTCTTCCCGATGTTTACCAGGCCGGGATGTACCTCGGTCAGTTGCAGCAGATCCAAGATGACAGTCATCCAGCAACGGTAGATCGCATCAACCGTCTCTTCCGCATGCAACCGAAGCTGCGGGAGAAGATGGGTTGCGGAGCCGAAGAAACCAGTGGGAGTTACTGTGCGCCTTAGCATCCTCAGTCTCGTCTTCATTTCATTTTCTGCGTGGGGGATTTCGACTCCCTTGTTTCGTCACCAGCTCACGAGTCGTACAGCGGTGGGTGCCCAAAAGAAGTGGGAGTTCGCCCGCACACCGAAGGGCTATCGCCTGAATGGTCTCGTGCTATCGAGTGAGCGAGTCATTCGTCAGGGTGAGAGTCTCAAAGTGTTGCAAGAGACCCAGCCGACGAAGACTTCGGCTTGTCCGGCCGGCACATACACATTCCGCACGAACCGACCCAATTCAAAGGAAGTAGTTGAGCGGGGATGTCTGGGGACGGTCCGCTTTGGCCAGCTTCGTGATGTATTTGAACAGCTCGCAAGGCGCTAGAATCACGCGCGCTAGCTCAATGAAATTTTCTTCATATTTAATCCCTCAGAGAACACTTTGCCTCTTTTAAAAAGTTAACCGCTCAACTGAGATCGACGGTTAGAATTTATTGGGGAGAATCTTAAATGAAACATTTTAGTGTTGGCCTGTCACTTTTTGCTCTGACTTTGGCGCTCGATGCCTTCGCGTGCTCCGACGTAAATTGTCGTCCTGGCTTAGCGGCCGCTCGACAGATCGTCCCCATGCTCGATGATGGCTCACCTGTCGTTGGACAAGCGCCTCCATGCTCTTCTCCACAAGTACAAACGCCTCCACCCGCTGAAGCCGTGGTCGATGAACTCGATGAAGAGAGTCGGCGCATTGCGGATCATCCGTGGACTCAAACGCGCGGTCGTCCGAACTGTAACGAACCAGGCGCAAAAGATCCGAAGTTCGAAGTGCTCGAAGTGAATCCTGGTTATTTCATCCTCCGCCAAAACAAATGCACTAACTTTGAAGCTCCGTTCATCTACATCATGCTAGGCCCAGATGGTGCCTTCATGCATGACACCGGTGCCGGTGGCGCTGGCGTGAACGATGAGCTCTTGCGCCTTGTGAATCAAATTGTCGGCGATCGTCCACTGACTGTTGGCCATGGCCATAGCCATGGTGACCACGTTCAAGGTGATTCGATTCTGGCCACTCGTCCCAACACGCGGATCGTTGGTGGTGGTGCTACCGGTGTCTCAGCTGCTTATGGCATTACTGATTGGCCGACGGGGCAGGGTAAAATTGATCTCGGCGGCGGTCGTATCATTGATGTGCTCCCTATTCCTGGTCACGCCGGAGACAGCGTGGCTTTTTATGATCGTCAGTCCGGCGACATGTTGACCGGCGATAGTCTTTATCCCGGCAACGTTTTTGTGAGTGCTCCAGAGCAGTTCGCTGCCAGTAACAAGCGTCTGTGGGATTTCACGGCCAAAAATAAAGTGCGCAACGTCCTCGGCTCTCACATCGAGATGACCGCTCGTCCAGGAGTGAACTGGCCCTATCCGCACTCGGATCATTCCTCTTCAGAACATAGTCTCGTCTTGCGTCGTCGTCATATTTGTCAGCTCGCTTTGGCCAGTAATCCAGGTGATGCTCCAAAAAACAGTGATGGCTCAGCCGTTGCTGGCTGCGTTCCGCCGTACACTGCCGGAGAGGTCGCTGCCATTGCGGCTCAAGAGCAGGCCAACGGACGTCAGCTTGAGGAAGGAGAGATTCGCTTTAAGGATTTTCTCGTCCCTTGGTTTAACTAAGGATCTGTCATGTGGGTTTTGCTTTTATCTAGTCTCCTCATCAACGTTGCTCAGAGCGCCCCGCTGGCCATCTCAGCTCGGGTAGCAACTACTGTGAATGTGGCGATGGAAGAGGTCTTAACTAGCGTTGGACTTACGCCACCAGACTGCAATGTCGCTCCGCCGCTCGTTTGTGGTGGTAAAGACCTTATCCCTAACTACAACCCACAACAGTACCGCAGTAATCACGGCCAAATCTTTTTTGGCTCAGGACCGTTTTATATTTCTCATCTTCCGCTCATGAATCGCCCGCATAATTTTCAGGCCATCTATGAAGTGGATTTTCCAGACACAGTCGCGGGAAAAATTGCGAAGGCGCAGTACCTCGCTCGCGCGGACAAAGGGTTTGCATCCTTCGCACCAGGCGAGTCCTGGAGCTATCCCGACTTTGACTGCAGCATCGATCAATCTCAACGCACCCTTGCCCCCGGCAGTGTTCACCAGGGACAGTTCGAAGATGGGGGAGAGTTTATTGTGGAGACGGGCCTCGTCGTAAAACGGCGAATCTTCTTCCGCATCTGGCCGGCCGGTTCTTTACCTGCTGGTCAAGGAAGTGCTCAGGCCAACGGTGAATACATCGTCTTCGGTGAGGGTGATCAGTTTTTTACTGCTCGAGTTGTGACCTCAGTGCCAGATGCTGATCACATCCAACCCGTACCGGCCGCCATGTTTCGCAATCAAGTCGGTGGCGCAAAGCACGCTTGCTACGATGTGCGCCAGGCTAACGGCAATATGAATTTCAATCCTAAAACCTGTCCGGATCCGAGCGCGCCTCGCGTGTTTGGCCCCGACGGTGACAGTGATCTTAATGTCAGTTTCAATCCTTTCTACGTGGAAACCGAGGATCTTAGCCTATGAAGTACCTAGTCTCTCTTTCGTTGCTCTTGTCGCTGGGAAGCGCATTCGCGCAGGACGATTTCTTCGGCGGCTCAAGTATCGGTGGCTCGAGCACGCTCGACAGCTGTCGCTCCCGGAACAGCGAGGACTTCGCCTGCGGCGAGTGTGAAACTCCCTTGCAAGATGACTTCACGGAGCTCCTCGGTCAACTCACGGGTCAGCCCGCCGGCGCTCGCTGGAGCGAGGGCTTCAACAGCGCGGAGGTACCGATCGCTTCAAAATTCCCAGACGGCACTCCTGTCACTCTTGAAGCCACGCTCTCGCGCATCAAAGACATGATGAAGAGCAACAACCCGGAAGGTGGCAATGGTCTGAACTACATGGTCATCGGCCAGTCCGAAAGTTTGCAAGACACCTCGATCCGCGGTGGGAAGATGTATCCGCGCATCGCGATCAAGAGTCCGAACTCAGAATTGTGGGTCACATTTAATACTGATCCCACGTCAGCGGCCTATCAGACGCTCGAGGTCATGCGCTGGAACGGCAAGGATGCCAAGTACGATTTCGTTGAGCTCGATTTCGGGAAAAAAGATCCGGCGAATCCGGCAGCGAATCGCCCGGCGATGTTTGATGGCTCGGGTCAAAAATGTCTCGCCTGTCATAAGGATCCTGATCCACGGCCGAACTGGGAAACTTACCGTGCTTGGTCGGGCATCGTGCCGTCGCGCGATGACATGATCGAGCTCGACAAGAAACACGGTCGTCCGGTCACCGAAGGTGGCGAGCCCGTGGGGATGGACGGCCGCGCCTATCTTTCGTTCCTCGAGCAAGTCGTCGACACCAAAGAAGGACAGAACATCACGCCCGGTGCAGACCGTCGTCTAGCACTCCTCGACATTCCGGTCGATGATAAAATCCAGTTTAGAGACCGCAACCCGGCCGTCTCTTCTTTGTCGCCGCGTGCGCAGCTCGATGCGATCAAGGCACAGGCCAGCGCGAACGATGGCTTCTACCGCATTCCCCACTTCCCCTACAAAGGTCAAGGTGGTGCGATGTCGAACTTCGACTCGAAGACGGCCCAGTACGCAGGTCCGTCGCAGTTCGCCTTCGACCAGATGAGTGGCCAGAACTTCTGTCGGATCTCGAAGCGCCTCATGGAGGAAAAGAACTACGATAAGTTTAAATGGGTCGTTGCGGGCATCGCTGAATGTGGCGCTTCCAATAAACTTGAAGAGTGGCTCCCCCAGAGCTACCAACAAATGATCGTTGACCACTTCAAGAATCAACCGCAGTTGAACTTCAGTGACCTCGCGAGCTCGGGAGAGTTGCCGCCGACCGCAGGCATGAACTTCGCCCAGATCACCGCGCTCATCTCACGAGACACGGTCCGCAACCACGAACGTGCCGACGAGTTCAAGCGCGATCGTCACCAGAGGATGGGGACGTCTTACTTAACCGCGGTCGAAAGCCGTGATCCCGCAGAGTCCGCCACGGAAGCAGAATTTTTCGCATCCCAGTTCACGGCACCGGAGCACTATGGTTTCCACGCGATCGAAGACTTCGGGGGCGTGAATGGTGTGACCAACTCGGAGGTTCCGCAGATCTCGGCACTGCGTGCCGTGCTGGAGCCCTTGAACATTGACCCGGGTAAGTGGTCACTCATGCGCGGTCCGAACACCGCGACGGACTACGACAGCTTGGCGTTCTCTGACCAGTTCCCCTTGCTGTTTAGCCAACGTGCCATCGCGCAAGCGATGCAAGATATCCGTTCGAAGGACTCTTTCACTGACTCCGGCGGCAATGCTTGTGCTGCGATGAAAATTGAAAGTCAGATAAGCCTCTCGACCATCGACCCCGAACCGCAGGAAAACCAAATGAGCGGTGGCGCCCTTGCCGCAGTCTGTGGCAGCGGTACTCTCGCCGGACTCCCTGATACCCAAGCGGTGTCACCGATGATCCAGGCCATGCGCGCAGAAGCGACCCCGCGGGCGAAGGAACTCTTTGGCCGCTGTGTCCGTTGTCACGGAGCGGATGCGAATGCGACGCCGTTTGGAGGCATGGAAGAGATGACGACGACCACAACTCCGGGCGTCGTGGGAGTGCAGACCACACCATGGACCGACGATGCTTGGCAAAAATTCAACGCCTTCATCGCTACGGGCATGAGCTACTACGGCGATGGTCCCATGGGTGTTGAGATGAGTGCACGACTTCGCTCCCACTCCATGCCGTCTGGGGGCTGGCAGGTACCGGGAGAAAATCAGGAGCAGAAACTTGTCAACGATAACCTTCGTCGGGAAGAGCTGGCGAGGTACGTCGAACTAACCTTTGCCCTCTCGGAAAATCCGGCCGGCCTCGAACAACTCTGTCGCTCGATCAGTAACACCAGTGGAGCCGAGGGCCCTGCCGGTACGGCGACCCCCGTAACCCCAACAGGAGCAGTCCCACGATGAAAACTCTACTTCTTACTCTTCTCTTCTCCTCGAGCGCTTTCGCGGGCGTGGAATGGGAATGCATCTACCAGCGCACTCAGGAAAATATGCCGAAGCCTGAACGTCATCGTTTCTTGCTCATGCAAGGCTACGCCGACAAGGAAGGTCTCTTCCGTGATCATGGCTACAAGGCCAAGGTTGAGGGAGATGCCTTCACGGTAGAGGTCTTCGAAGGAAAATCGTCGAAGGTGGCGAGTGTTTCCCTCAAGGATCCCTGGGGCGCCAAGCGCGAACCCAAAATCCCTTCCGCTGATTTTGACTTTCCGGAAGCTAAGATCGCAGTTAAATGTCGCTAGTGGACTGACAAGTGCTCGACGGAACGGAATGTTTTGTCGAGCGCTTCATTCCATTCTTTCGTAACACTCCCCACACTCATGACGGCCGCTGTGTCACGACTCGCTTCAGGAATGAGGACGAGCAGTGATTTGATGAACGGAGCAACTGCTTCGTTTGCGGTGTTGGCGTAAACCATCCAGAAGTTCTCTCCGTACAGCGTGTGCACGAAGCTGACTTGGTTCCAGGGACCGGGCTGGCGGAGATGGCGACGGACGAGACCGTCGAGCAGGTAGTCGACCGTCGCGAACCCTGCGGTTTCTTCGTCGAGCGGGGCTTGGCCGAGCCAGATCAGCACGCGTGCTCCAGGGCCTAGGCGCGAGAGGATAGCGGTTTCAGGCATCATGGCCGAGTTCTTTGGCGATGCTGTCGAGGACGCCGTTTAGGAACGGGCCGGCTTCTTTCGTGGAGTATTTTTTGGCGAGTTCGATGGCTTCGTTGATGACGACTTTGAACGGCGTTTCTTTCTGGAACTTCAATTCGTAGACGGCCATCACAAGCAAGCTGTGCTCGATGCGCGAGAGGCGTTGGAGCTTCCAGTTTTTGAGATGCTTGCCGACCAACTCTTCAATCTCGTCAGAGTGAGTGAGAAGGCCTTTCACGATAGTCGCGACCCACGCCTGTTCTTGCGACGCCATGGTGATGTTCAGCGTTTCGCGAAACGTCGTCATGCGCTCAAACAGTTCGACGCTGTCCGTGGCGACGGTTTTTTTCTGGTCTTGGAATGCGGGAAGTTGGAAGTGATAGAGGAATTGGAGACAGAACTCGCGGGCCTCACGCCTGGTATTCAAGTGTCACATCCTTCGAGGGCTGAATCTTGAAATTATTCTCTTCTTCTTTCAAGCGATTGAGGAACTGGTCCACGTCTTTGAACTCGCGGTAATAAACAGCAGCGAAGCGCACGTAGGCGACGGGATCGAGATGACGAAGGTACATCATCACAAGTTTGCCGATCGTGGCGGTAGGAACTTCTTTGTCAGAAATATCCATGATGGCTTTTTCGATGTTGCCCACCACGCGGTCGATCTGTTCTGTTTTGACAGAAAGCTTTTTGCACGCCATCTCTAAACTGCCGCGAAGTTTTTCTGGGCGGTAGTCTTCCGTGCGGCCATCGCGCTTGAGCACCATGGGCATGCTCACTTCAACTTTTTCATAGGTGGTGAAACGTTTGGTGCAGGCTTCGCATTTGCGGCGACGACGGACTTCGTTCCCCTCAGCGAGGAGGCGAGAATCGAGTACCTTGGTGTCTTCGGCGTTGCAGAAGGGGCAATACATACTCGCACCTTAGCTTGTAATGTAAGAAACTGTCTAGTGCCAGATTGCGTTAAGTGACTGTTAAAACGAGCTCTATTTGCAAGAACCTTCCGTCCACGTCACTTTATTACACTCAGCCTCGCACGAATTACCGTAGGTTTGGCCGTTTGAACCGCAAACCGGGCGGAAGATCTTCATGCAAGCACAAGGAGCGACGGTGTACGGGCTCTTTTGGGGCGCCTCGGTTTCGGCTTTTTTAACTGGAGCTGAGCACGCCACGAGGGCAAGTAAAACAATGAATTTCATGGGTACACCGGGAATGAGTGGCACAGGTCGCGCACATCTTTTTTAACTTTCTCTAGAACCGCAGCGTCTTGTGGATTCTTCAGCGCTTTCGCGATTAGAAGAGACATCGTTTTAGTTTCGGCTTCTTTGAATCCGCGAGTCGTTACTGCAGGAGTGCCGAGACGAATGCCCGAAGTCACAAATGGCGAACGCTTATCACCCGGAACCATGTTCTTGTTGCAAGTGATCGCGACGCGCTCAAGAAGTTCAGAGGCTTCTTTGCCGCTCATATTCACCGAATCAGTTTTGAGCAACACGAGATGGTTATCCGTGCCACCAGAAACGAGATCGATGCCTTCTTCCATCAAAGTTTTGGCCAACACCTGGGCGTTTTTCACGACCTGCAGCTGGTAAGTTTTGAAGGCCGGCTCGAGAGCTTCTTTGAACGCAACAGCTTTCGCAGCGATCACGTGTTCAAGAGGGCCGCCCTGGATACCAGGGAAAATGAGGGAGTTGAATTTTTTGCCCCACTCTTCAGAATTGGTGAGGATGATGCCGCCGCGTGGACCACGAAGGGTTTTGTGCGTCGTCGACGTCACGACATCCGCGATTCCAATTGGACTCGGATGAACACCCGCCGCCACGAGACCTGCGATGTGGGCCATGTCCACGAGGAAGATCGCGCCAACTGAATCAGCGATCTCTCTCATCGCCTTGAAGTCGATGGTGCGCGAATAAGCCGACGCGCCACCGATGATCATCTTCGGGCGCTCTTGCTTCGCGATGTCTGCCATGCGGTTGTAGTCGATCATCTCGGTCTTCGGATCAAGTCCGTAGTGCAACGCTTTGTAGAGCTTGCCCGAGAAGTTCACCGGAGATCCGTGCGTGAGGTGACCACCTTCAGCGAGATCCATTCCTAAGAATGTATCACCTGGCTGCATGACGGCCATGTAGACCGCCATGTTGGCGCCCGAACCTGAATGAGGCTGGACGTTGGCGTAGCTGGAGCCGAAGATTTTCTTCAAGCGTTCGATGGCGAGCGTTTCCACTTGGTCGATGAACTCGCAGCCGTTGTAGTAGCGCTTGCCCGGGTAACCTTCCGCGTACTTGTTAGTGAAGCAGCTCCCTTGCGCTTCCATCACCGCACGCGAGCAGTAGTTTTCAGAGGCGATGAGCTCGAGGCCAGTTTCCTGGCGCTCAGCTTCGTGCTGAATAGAGTTGAAAACTTCCGGGTCCACTTGCTGCAAACGGCTCATGATTAAACCTTCTTGAAGAGGGTACTGGAGTTCGTGCCGCCGAAACCAAACGAGTTGTTAAGCGCGTACTGGATATCAACTTTACGAGATTTATTCGCGACGTAATCAAGATCACAGGCTGGGTCTTGGTTCTCAAGGTTGATGGTGGGTGGAAGAATACCTGTCTCCAACGCCTTGATGCAGAAGATGCTTTCGAGTCCGCCGGCCGCACCGAGGAGGTGACCGGTCATAGATTTCGTTGAGCTCACGGCCAACTTCTTAGCATGATCGCCGAAGACGCGCTTGATCGCGTTTGTCTCCGCAACGTCACCGACTGGAGTCGATGTGCCGTGAGCGTTGATGTAGCCCACGAGTTCTTTGGCCACGCCCGCTTGTGTGAGGGCCTGCTGCATGCAAGGAACCGTGCCTTCACCTTCCGGATGCGGAGACGTGATGTGGTATGCATCGTTGGTGGCACCCCAGCCGACAACTTCGGCGATGATGCGCGCTCCGCGAGCTTTCGCTTTTTCATAATTTTCAAGCACGATAATGCCGGCGCCCTCGCCCATGATGAAACCATCACGACCGACATCAAACGGCCGAGAAGCGCGTGCTGGCTCTTCGTTACGTTTTGAAAGGGCTTTCATAGAGGCAAAGCCTGCGATGGTGTAAGGAGTGATCACGGCTTCAGTTCCACCCGTGACGACCGCATCTTGGCGTCCGAGCATGATTTCCATGGCAGCGGTGCCGATGGCGTGGGCGCTGGAGGCGCATGCACTGGCCGTCGAGTAGTTCACACCACGAAAGCCGTAGTGAATCGCCATGAGGCCAGGCGCCATATTCGGAATGACTGAGGGAATGAAGAACGGAGACACACGACGAGCACCCTTCTCGAGGAACGTCTTGTGGTGCATTTCAATGTGCGGGAATCCACCCAAACCCGTACCGAGCACAACGCCGATGCGAGAAGCTTCGTAGCTATCTTTCGTGAGTCCTGCTTGCCGGATGGCTTCATCGCCGGCGTGCAAAGCATATTGATTGAACAAGTCGAAACGATCTTGTTCCTTCAACGGCATGAGCTCTTCAGAGAGTTTGAAGTTTTTGACTTCGCCAGCGAAGGTCACCGGCCAAGCCGAAGTGTCCTGACGTTCGATGGTGCTGATGCCGGGTTTACCAGCTATCGCATTGGCCCAGATTTCTTCGAGAGTATTTCCGAGGCCGCAGATGGCCCCGATTCCAGTGACGGCTACACGTTGTAGTTGCATAGAGGTCCCCCAAAACGAAAAAAGGCCCCGAAGAGGGGCCCTTTCGAGGTATCAGTGTGACTTGGTCTTCAAGTAGTTGACGACGTCGCCGATCGACTTGAGGTTTTCAGTTTCATCCTCAGGGATCTCTACGCCGAACTCGTCTTCCATTTTCATCATCAACTCAACCATGTCGAGTGAGTCGAGATTGAGGTCATCTACGAAAGTGGTGTTGATGCTGATGTTTGCGGCATCCATCTTCGTTGCCTCAGAAACCAGCTTAATCACTTTATCTTGAACTTCCATTCGGTAACTCCTTAAAGGGAAAAGGTCTGGTCGAGGGTATTAAATGTACAATCCGCCGTCAATTTTAATCACTTCGCCTGTGATGTATTGCGATGCGTTACTTAGCAGAAAACACACGAGATTTGCCACATCTTGGGTCTCGCCAAAGCGACCTAGAGGGATATTTTTCTGGTATTCTTCCTTCGCCTTGTCCGGCAAGGCCGCCGTCATGTCCGTAGCGATGAAACCCGGGCAGACGGCATTACAGCGAACTTGGCGGCTCGAGAGCTCTTTTGCCACTGATTTCGTGTAACCCACAAGCCCAGCTTTTGTGGCGGCGTATACAGTTTGAGCGGTGTTGCCCATCAGTCCCACAATAGAACTCATGTTCACCACGCTGGCTCCGCCCGCTTTCATCAAATGTTTGGTGAGGTAGTTCGTTAGCACCATGGTGGCCTTCAAATTCACGCTCAAAAGATCATCGATGTCTTCTGGCTTCACCCGCAGCATGAGCTGGTCTTTTGATTTACCAGCGTTGTTCACGAGACCGTGAAGCGTGTTACCGGCAGCGAAGAACGCATCAAGCGCGCTCGTCATGGCCGCGTGATCGGTGACATCAAATTTCAAAGCGGTGGCTTTGCCACCCGCAGCTTCAATTGCGCCGGCGAGTTCTTTGGCCGTAGCTTCGTCACCACGGTAGTTGAAAACCACATGGGTTTTCTGAGCTGCGAGAGCGAGGGCGATGGTACGGCCGATACCACGTGAGGCACCGGTCACAAGAACAGTCTTGGTAGCGAGATCAGGCAAAATCATGCGAGGAACTCCGGCAGTTTATCGAAGGCGCCTGCGGTGTCGAGGGACAAAATGGCAGCTTCGGGTTGGATGCGTTTGATGAGGCCAGCGAGCACTTTGCCCGGGCCGACTTCAATGAACTTAGTTGTCTTTGGAAGTGACTCAATGGATTGCGTCCAGCGAACGGAGCCACAAACTTGATCTACTAGGCGAGTGCGGATGCCGTTGGCGTCTGTGCCCGCGGCGTACTCTTTAGCGTCAACGTTCGCGACATAGGCCGTGTGAGTCGCTTTGAAAACAAGAGTGGCCAAGTGCTTTGACATCACTTCAGCTGCTGGTTGCATCAGACTTGAATGGAAGGGAGCCGACACGTTCAAAGGAATGGCGCCGTGTTTTTCTTGGCAATTTTCTGCCAGCCATGCGACGGCACGATCACAAGCAGCGGCGTGACCAGAGATCACGATTTGTTTGGGATCATTGAAATTTGCAGGCATCACTTTTTCTGTGGCAGTGCTGGCCGCAGCACAGGCCTTCTCAACCCAGTCTTGCGAGATTTTCAAAATCGCGATCATTTTTCCTGCACCAACGGGCACAGCTTCTTGCATCGATTTGCCGCGAAGATTCACGGCTTTCACTGCATCTTCCAGAGTCAATGCACCGGCAGCCACGAGAGCCGCGTATTCGCCGACGGAGTGACCCAAGACGCGATCAATGGAAACACTGGCGGCCGCGAGTTTCGGGCGGAGCATTTCGAACATCGCTACGGAATGAGTCACGATGGCGGGCTGGGTGAATTCGGTGAGTTTGAGTTTGTCTTCAGGACCTTCGAGGCACAGTTGTGTGAGAGAAAATCCTAAAGCTTGATCCGCACGAGCAAACAATCCGAATGCCGGATCATCTTTAAACGTTGAGCCCATACCGACGTACTGTGAACCTTGACCTGGGAAAACGAGAGTTACGCCCATGATTTTTGCTCCTTAGTATTTAAGTAAAACGCCGCCCGACGTGAGACCGGCGCCGAAAGCCGCCAGCATCAACGTTTGACCGCGCTTGATGCGGCCATCACGAATGGCTTCATCCATCGCGATCGGCACTGTGGCCGATGAGGTGTTGGCAAAGCGCTCAACGTTCACCACCGCTTTATCCAATGGGAAGTTGAAACGATTGGCGACAGCTTCGATAATCCTTAAGTTCGCTTGGTGAGGAATAAACCAGTCCACTTGCTCCATGGTCATGTGGGCTTCACTGAGCATTTGCTCGCAGTGAGCGGCCATGGTCTTAACGGCTGACTTGAAAACTTCTTTGCCATCCATCACGACACACTGAACATCCGTGCCGACGTTTTCAGCCGTGATAGGAACAGCAGCGCCACCGCCACGGAGCATGAGGTGTTCGCCCTTCGTCGCATCCGCGCCAAGTACGTGAGCGATCACACCAGAAGCTTCACCAGCTGGTGCGCGACCAAGAATGGTTACGCCACAACCGTCGCCGAAAAGAATGCATGTGTTGCGATCATTCCAGTTATTGAATCCGCTGGTCATCTCTGCGCCGACCACCATGATGGTTTTGTACATGCCAGAGCGGATCAAACCATCGGCCAGTGTGAAACCATAGACCCAACCAGTGCAAGCGGCGTTGATGTCGAGACATCCACAGCCGTTGGTGATCCCCAATTTCAACTGCAACTGAGTGGCAGTATTTGGGAAGAACATGTCGGGAAAAGTGGTAGAGAAGAGAATGAGTTCAACATCGTTCGGTTGGATGCCGGCAGCTTCGAAAGCTTTCTGTGCCGCTTTCATCGCCATGCCACTTGGGATATCGCCGGCCTTCGGGTCTGCGATACGGCGTTCGTGAATCCCCGTGCGTTCAACGATCCACTGGTGAGAGGTATCGACGAGTTTCGAAACTTCATCGTTGGTCATGATCCGCGGTGGAACATAGTGACCAGTGCCGAGGATCTTAGTTTGGTACGCGCTCATGCAGGGACTCCCGTGCTGAAACAAAAAAGCCTTCTTTTAAGAAGGCTTTTTTGAGGTATCAATTTCGGCTTTTCAGTTAATTAAGCTTCAGCCGAGGCTGCAGCCGCTTTTTCTTTCACTTCAACGACTTGTTTGCCTTTGTAGTGACCGCAAGCTGGGCACACGTGGTGAGGCATAGTGTAGTCGCCGCAGTTAGCGCAAGCCATTGGGAACTTACGGTAAAGCTTATGATGTTGACCGGCACGACGGAGACCTTTGCGTGATACGCTCGTGCGCTTCTTAGGAACGGCCATAATAATTCTCCAAGGAAATCATTCAAATACAGTTAAAAAGAGTCCCTATTTCTATGCTAGCGACGTGTATTTGCCAAGAATAATTTTTGCGCTACTGCCGCGGCTTGTCAGAGGGAAGATCGGCATCCAGTGGACCGTCCGCGTCAAGGCGAGGGTAGTAGTTGTAGTTAAGAAACGCCTGTTCGTGAATCATCTCTGAAACATCGATCTGGTTCTTCTCGTAGGGATACATTTCCCAAGTGTCGCCATCGAGCCAAATCTCGCCGGTTTCAGCATACTCTTCGCTCTGGGTAACAGTGGTCGGAACAAAGCAGGTTTTAAATTCTGCGGTCATGCTTTCTTGCATCGGCTGGAGGGTTCTGACGCACTCTGTGTCGTAGGTGGCGCGAATTGTGCCGCGAGCCAAAACGTACTCGCCGATCTCGCCTTTGTATTTTCTGCTCAATTCCACGCTCAAATGGATCACGCTGTTCTCGAAATGGGCTTCCGGAGTGTGCGTGGTGGCGTGTTCGTTCATTTCACGCAAAAGATCGGCCACCCAGGCGACATTTTTGTCAGCGGTGTAGCTGACCCACGCATCCTTTGCCATTTTGGTGATGGTGTAACGAGCGTCGAGAGAATTGTCCAATGTGCCTTTCATACTTTATCCTTGGTGAGACCCTTAATTAGTGCAATGAGGTCAGAATGAAAACCCCCCAGGCCCAACATGTCTTGCTCGCCGGCTTTAGCGGTGCTGGAAAAACTACGGTTTTGCGTGAGATAGCTCGCCATTTGCCTGAAAAAGCCTGCTTAGACCTCGACCTTCTGGTCACGGCCGGCTTTACTTCCGTTGACGAGATTGTGCAGAAAGAGGGATGGAGTGGTTTCCGTGCCCGCGAACTGGCCCAGCTCAAACAGGTTTTGGCCCGCCCCGATAGCTTCGTTCTGGCGCTGGGAGGCGGCACTCTCGAGCAAGGCTGGGCAGCGATCGATCAATCCAAGGTGTTAGTCGTGCATCTGGATTGCCCGTTTGAAATCTCTTGGCAGCGAATTTCCGGCGGAACTGAACGACCTTTAGTTGGGCTTGGGGAAGCGGCCCTTCGACGGGTGTTTGAAGAGCGAAAACCGCTCTATCAGCGCTGTCCATTACGAGTGGACGCCACTCAGTCACCTGACGAGGTCGCACTGGCCATCCTGCGGCTCACTGGGCTAGCCTAAACTCAGACAAGCCAAGGAGAGGTTTATGGTTCAGCACGCTCAGCCCGAATTCAAGAAGCGCGATCTCACGGTCGCTTTGTTGATGGAAGACGCCATCAGCGCTCAAGAAGTTTCTGCGGCCCTTCGCGAAGTGGGCATCTTTGCCCACTACTACCGCGAACTCGATGAGTTCTGGATGGCGGCGAAGCTGGAGATGCCGGATCTGGCCGTCGTCGACGTCAGCAAGATGAGCTTTGGCTCAACCAAATTCAAAGATCATCCTCACGTGAAAGACGGCACACTCTGCACCGTCTTCTTCCACAAAAATGAAACTCAGTTCTTGTTGCAATCAACGATCGGTTTGCCAGCGTATTCGTACGTTCATGGTGAAACAGCCTTGGTTCCGCAGATCAAAGCTCTCTGCGAGCGTCGTCGTCATGAGCTCGCGTTGGAAATGCGGAACCGTGAACTCGAAGAACGTGTCTCACGTTTGCAGACACGGTCCTCGCGCCTCATCAGCGAGAAGAGTGCGGGCGAACAATTTAAATCTCACTTCGAATTCATCGACGGCATGATGCGCTCCTTGGAGCACGATGCCGCTCACACGGACTTCTCCAAAGCTCTGTATGAAAATTTGGCGAAGTGGGAACCCGTTAAGCATGTGGCGATGTACGAGTTGGGTCACAACCGTCAAAAGCTCATGGCCCCGTCGATTCAAAAACCCAAGTGGCTCGGATTGCCCGGTTTGTGGATTGGCAAAGACTGCACTCAGGGCATCGAGCCTTTCGCCATCGACATGGGCTGGCAGGTGGTGCGCGATTTGTTTGAGAATGAACCCGTGGAACTGCGTCTGATGGGCGGAGCCGTTCATCCCGAAATGCTCGTTTATGTAGAAGTCGATCAAGAGCGTTTGCTTGAGTTCCCTTGGGATCTCATGAGTCAGATGCTCACGGGGGCTTTCCGTCGCTGGCGCATGACCCGCGATATGCCACGGCCACAAATGCAAGTGCGTCCGATCTGGGATGCGCTCGATCACTTAGATCGTTTACATCATCACCAAATTGAAGCCAGCGAAAAAGTGGTGCTGGTGAGTTTGACGCCACTGATGAATCTCATCAAAAAGAAAACCGGCAATCGCTACCACTATACTCCCTGCTTCAATGACTTCTTCTTGCAGCTTGGAAACGCTCTTCATGAAACCACGCGCTTTAGCTTCATGGGCCCGTGGCATGTGATTCTGTTCGTGCAACAGCCGTTCCTCGAGAGAGATTTCAATCAAGCCCGTGACCTTGTCACGACTTTCCCGTTCTGGCGTTACTTCGAAGATGAGACACGGCTCTTGGGCGAAGAAGCGAAACCAAGCGTGAAGTTGATCGCTCCTTCAGCTGTGAATTACTTGCGGGTGCTTGAGCGGGAGTTCGATGAATTCCCGATCATGGAAGCGCAGGCGAAGATGCAGCAACGCACCTTGAATCCTTCGGCCCACTAGATCATGCGCGCCCACACACGGTTGGAAGTTTACTGGGCGCGCTTAGCGCGCAACTGGCAGCGTGTGCAGCAGCTGGCGCCTTCAGCGCGCATCTTGCCGATGATCAAGGCGAATGCTTACGGGCATGGGCTCGTCCCCGTAGGACAGTTCCTCTCGCAAGAGTTGAAAGTCGAGACACTGGGAGTGGCGACGTTGGGTGAGGCGGAAACGTTTCTGCACGAGACCCCGAGTTATCGCGGCCGAGTCATGGTGTTCTCGGAAACCAATCTCATCGAGAAAGAGTTCCATTCCCGCTACAACAGTCCGCAGATCATACCTGTGGTGCACGAGATGCCTGCGCTTGAGGTGTTCCTTAGCGATCGTTGCTACAAGCATCTACCGCTCGTGATCAAACTTAACTCCGGCATGAATCGCCTTGGCCTTGAAGAGTCTGAGTGGGAAGAGGCAGGGCGTGCCATTCTCAAAAGTGGCCGTAAAAGCGTTCATCACCTCATGAGCCATTTCGCCAGTTCTTACAGCGAGTATAAAGAAGGTGATAAGACTCACCGCCAAGTCGACGCCTTTCAGCGTGGCGTGAAGTTGTTGCGTGGAATGGGAATTGCGATCGAGGAAACCTCACTGGCGAATTCCGGGGCGATTGAGCAGGGGATTGGTAAGGATGAAACTTGGGTGCGTCCAGGCCTGATGCTTTATGGCCCCCATAGCTTTGCTGGCCCTACTGAGATGGTGTCCTCATTCGTTACGCGCATGATGAAGGTTTTTCCTGTGAAGCGCGGTGTTCCTGTGGGCTACGGCAATCACGTCACATCTGAAGATGGGTTTATCGCCGTGTTACCGTTGGGCTATGGCGACGGATTCCCGACGCAATTGTCCGGCTATAAATTCACTGTAAATGGTTTAGAGGCTAAAGTTTTTGGCCGGATCAACATGGATATGTCCTTTTTGTTTTTTGCCACGGAGGCCGCGGGAAGAATCAAGGCGGGCGATGAAGTGCGTTTCTGGGATCTCGACGCAGCAGCTGTGGACGCCATGGCAAAGCATATGAACACCCATGCCTATCAGGCGATGTGTGGCATCAGTAGTCGCGTTCCACGAGTTTATCGCTTAGGATAATGGCATGACATTTGTGCGGACATACGTGGAAGGCATTGGCGCTAGCATTCTTGGATTGCTCGCGGGCTTGGGCCGTTTTTCACAGTTCATGGGAACGGTTTTTTTCTGGGGAGCACATCCCCCGATGCGCATCAAGCTTCTGATGGACCAGATGTATTTCATCGGCAACAAAAGTCTCTTCATCGTTGGACTCACATCGCTCTTCTCGGGTGCGGTGTTCGCATTGCAAATGTACTTGGGCATTAAAGCCATCAACATGGATTCGATCGTTGGTCCCGTGGTGGCGATCTCGTTGGCGAAAGAATTAGCGCCCGTATTTGCGGGATTGGTTGTCGCCGGCCGTTGCGGCTCGGCGATGGCGGCGCAGATCGGGTCCATGAAAGTGACTGAACAGTTGGATGCGTTGGAAGTCATGGGGATCAATCCTCACCAGTACCTCGCCGTTCCTCGGGTGATCGGCGCGACGCTTTCCATGCCACTTCTGTGCGGTATTTTCATGCTCGTCGGGAATTTCGGTTCTTGGCTCGTCGGTGTCCATGTCCTGGGCATCGATGAAGTGATGTACTTCCAAAAGCTTTCGGACTTCATGCGTCTGGGTCACGTGGCCGAAGGCCTGATCAAGGCCGGCGCTTTCGGATTTTTGATTGGCATGATCGGTACGTACCACGGCTTTGAAGTGCGCGGTGGTGCTGAAGGTGTAGGTAAGGGCACCAACCTTGCTGTGGTGTGGGGCATGGTGACCGTGCTCGTGAGTGATTATTTTATTTCCAGCTTCCTTGCGAAGATTTTGTAGGACGGTATGGCAGACGCAATCACATTCACCAACGTCTCGAAGATCTACGGCGACGCCACGGTGTTGAACAATCTCACGTTCGGGATTCCCGAGGGCCAGATCACCACGATTCTAGGTTTCTCCGGTGCCGGTAAGTCGACGTTGATGAAACACATCTTGGGTCTCACGCATCCTACTTCAGGGAAGATAACGTCTCTAGGGACGGACATGGAAACGCTAGATGAGCTCGGGCTGCGCGAGTTTCGCCGGAACTTCGGGATGGTGTTTCAGTACGCCGCGCTCTTCGATTTTCTCACGGCGTTTGAAAACGTCGCTTTTCCCCTGCGTGAATTTACAAAATTAAAAGAGTCGGAAATTAAGGCGAAAGTTTCTGAACTCATGCAGGCCGTGGAGTTAGTACCTGAGTCCTGGCAGCGGTTGCCCTCGGAGCTGTCCGGCGGCATGAGAAAACGGGTGGGCCTCGCCCGGGCTCTGGCCCTGGAGCCGCGGATCATGCTTTATGACGAACCCACCTCTGGACTCGATCCTATTAGTACTCAGGTCGTTAGCGACTTGATTGTCGACACGGCTAAGCAAAATGCTCAACGAAAACTTACATCTTTAGTGATCTCCCATGATGTGCGCGCCTCTTTGCGGATCTCGGATAACATCATGTTCCTCGAGAAGGGCAAGATAGTGGAGTATTCCACTGTTCAAGGCTTCAAAAATTCAAACAACCCAGTTATTCGCAGATTCCTTGAGTTGTAACCGGATTAGGTTATCATCTCTATATATACGAGCACATGGACGTGCTGAGAGATTTCATGGAGTGAAATCAATTGAGTGAATTAAAAGTAGGCATGCTCGCACTGTTCGCGCTCGCCAGCGTGGTCTTCATGTCATTGAAGATAACTTCCAATCAAGCAGGCTTCGGAAAATACACCGAATACCAGACGGTGCTCGACGATGCCACGGGCATCGTTGAAAAGACTCCCATCAAAGTGGCCGGTATCAACGCCGGACGAATCAAGCGTATTCGTCTGCAAGGCAATAAAGCTCTCGTCGAATTTGAGATGAAAGACGACATCAAGATGACGCCGAACTCTCGCTTGAATGTGAAGAGCGTCGGTTTCTTGGGCGATAAGTACCTCGACATCAATCTCGGTGAGCCGACACCGAAGCGGCTTGAAGAAGGTTCCCTCGTCCCCTCAGAAGTGGCCGGCGGTCTCGACACCATTGGCAAAGATGCTGGAGCGATGATTAAGGAAATTAAAGAAGTCGCCATTCTCATCAAAGAGTCTCTGAAGGAAGCAGATGGTTCAAACCGGCTCGAGAAAATCACGGGCAACATTAAAGACCTCACTGCCAGCCTGAAACGTGTGATGGAAAAGAACGAAGGCAAGGTTGACGAGATCGTTGAGAACATCAAGCTCATGACGGAGCAGTTGCAGTTCGAGACCGATCGTTTGCAAAAAGACTCTCTCATGGCCGATCTCACGAAGATCGGACCGATCTTGGATAAGACCGACAAAGCCGTCACTGACTTGAAAGACATCATCGCTGACGTCAAAGATGGCAAAGGCACCGTGGGGAAGCTCTTGCGTGATGATGCGGTGGTGGACCAAGTGTCGCAGACTCTTTCCAGCGTGAACCGTCTTGTGAACCGCATCAACAACATCGAAGCGGACATCGGTCTTTCGACCGGTGCCAACACGCGGTTGGGTGGTGACACGCGCTTTGATCTTGATATCTATCCGGCGCCTGAGCGCTTCTTCCGCATCGGTGTGGTCACCAACGACTACGGGCCCCAGCTGGAGGAAGAGAAAGAGACTTGTACGTCGGTTAACGGGGGCGCCGAGAACTGCACAGAGACGCGCAAGATCAACAAGAGTAACTTTAAGTTTAACTTACAGATCGGTCGTCGGATTCAGCGCCTCGGTATCCGCGCAGGTATCATCGAGAGCACCGGTGGCGTCGGCATCGACTACTTCTTCCCAGACTGGGGCGTGCGCACGGGGATGGAAGTGTTCGATTACCAAAAAGATGCCGGCCCGAGTGTGCGTCTCTTAACCGAGGTAAAAATCTGGAACGTGCTCTTCGCTCGCGTCGCGGGTGAAGATCTGATTTCGAAAGACGGGAACGCCTCTGCCACAATTAGCTTAGGCTTAAGATTTAACGATCAAGACTTAGCGGCCCTCATCGGCCTGGTTGCGCGGTAACAAAGTATGCCAACAAAAAATTGGTTGATCCGAACAAAATCGAATCATATCTTGGGGCCAGTCTCCAAGGAGAAGGTCATTGAGCTGTATCACAACGGTTCGGTGCGCCCAGAAGACGAGATTTGTAGCGGCAACGGTTTTTGGTTCTTCCTGCGTGAGAAAGATCAGGTGGAGGATTACCTGCTAGGCAGCAAGAAGCAGAGTTTCAATCCCATGAGCGAAGGGATCGATGTTCTCACCGCCCCGTCCGGGAAGGGCGTCGAGCGCCCGGATGACGACATCACGATGGTGGGTGGGATTAATATCTCCGAACTCAAAGACACGCCAGCGGCACCGCCAAGACCGCGGCCTAACGGCAGTGTGCAGGTCAAGTCGGCCGTGGCCCGCGCTCCGGCGATTGTTCCAAATGAAGTCACCGAAGCCCCAACCGAAGAAGAACCCGAGGCTGCCTTGATTGAGGCGGTCGCGCGCCCCGTTGATCGCGTTTATACCGTTCCGTCACCGTCCCCGACACCGATCACACCGGGGAAAGGTAAGAAGAGAGCCTTCACCCCCTCGGGAAATCCTCCGCTAAAGCCACTTCCTAAGCGAGCTTTCAGTGATCGCTTCGTGATGGTCACCACCGTCGTTGTTTTGCTGGTTCTGGCGGGCATGCTCTACTACCGCAAAAGAATCCTGCAAGAATTCATTCAAAGCGCCTACTCGACGATCATTCCTGAAGCCCATGCTCAGGCCACCGAGTTTAAGTCTAAAAAAAAAATCTTTTTGAGCCGTTAGGAGTTGGGGAGACCCACTCATTTCAGCTCAGTGGCGCGTTCGATGGCTATGCGCTTGAAGGAGTGTTCAAGCGCGTGAAGCTGAACTGTGCCCAGTTAAACGATCCCGATGTCCAGCTCGCGCTCGTGCTGCACAATCCACAGACGGCCAACGAAGTCTTTCTCCTTTCGCTGCGTGATTGCGTTGTCACCATGCCGGCCTCTCATCCCCTGAAGCGCTGGTTGCAGACGAAGAGCAGGACCGTGGCCACGAAGACCTCCACTGAGATCCTCGCGATTTTAGAAGGGGAGCTCAAGGGTGTCTGGGAAAGTGATCACGCACTCACTCCCGTTCAGCGCCAAACTCTCATTCGGCTCTTGAATGACTTAGAAGATCTGCCGCCGTATTTGGACTACCTCACGCTGCGAGCAGTGGGGTATCTCAAGCTCGGCAACTGGGCACGCACGGAAAAGCTGCTCACCGACTGGTTGGATGTAGACTTGCTAGAACGGATTGCGCTGACACCCCGTCGCCTGGATCCTCTTGGCAAATTCACCACCGGTCTGGCGCCAGACTTATTCGAGTCTCTGGCCAAAGGACTAGAAGGTCACTTGGTCGTGGATCTGTTCTTTCAAGGTGTGGCGGAATTTTACAACGATGCTGACCTGGTGAAGGCCGCGCGTAATGAGCAAGAGCTGGATGAAGACGAGATTATCTCCAAGCTCGGGTTGATGTATTACCAAAGCGTGGTGCCCGGTTTCTCGGCGTGGATGCTCAATGGTGACTTAGAAGGAAGGCGCCGCAGCCGCTACCTAGATCAGTACTTCGGGCGCACGGATGCGAGTGCTCGCGCATGGGTCTTTCTGGGACGAATCCCAGACGAAGGAAAGAATCGTGAGGCCCTGGCCCGCGAACTTGCACTTCTGAAAAATAAGAATCCCATGCTCTTTCATGCGCTCGCTCCGGAAGAAGGTTTGATGGGAGTTTTGACAAGAGTGGCGCCTGAGCAGATGAATAATCTTATAAAAGAGCGTCGGGCACTTTATTTAGCGCGCTTCAAGGAAGCGCACCGTAATGCCTGGGTCCTCAAGGGTCTTGTGGAGCTCGGTCAAATTGATGAAAATCTCG
>JAIXOY010000003.1 GCA_027486525.1 Pseudomonadota bacterium | reverse complement strand
TGGAAGATCTTTGAGTCAAGGTGGACCACAGCTACTTTCCCGCGATCAAGGGTTCGTTCAATGGCCTCTTCAGTATCAGTCGTGCTGAGCTGGAGGTCTACATTTTCTAAAGGCCTACGAGTGCAGCTTAAAGGGGCCGATTGTCCTTGAGTAATAGAAGCTAGGCTCTGCAGGAGCTCCTCGACAGCAGCCCAAGGTTCTACGAAATTGCAGCGGGACTTATTCTCAGGCAACGAGATCACATCCGATGGAAATTCCGACTCCAAGCACGGGCCCAAACGAGCCTCTCTTATAAGTTGATCGGCGTTCATGGGACTAAAGCCGCGGTTTAAAGTGTTGGGGTTATGGTTCCCCCCTGGTTTTGCCATTAAGGCGGCGGCTCCCGAAGAAACAAAGATTCGATTGGTTAAGAGGCCAGTGCTAAGAGGCGAATACGCCACGCAGTGAGTGTGGGAATAGAGATTGGTGAGAGAGTAGGCAAAGCAGTAGTTAGTTAGGCCCTGGTCGCGAGGCGCCGGCAGACGGAGGCTCCCGTCTGGACATCTATCTTCACGTAAGTCTACAGATGAACAGCAAAGGCCAATTGAGGGAAGAAATAGGAGAGTAAAGAAAGCCAGTTTCATCTAATCTATAGTCTATTGGGTTCACCCCCAGCGCAAACACCGTAGAGTGTGGCAAAAACTTCCCACGAAGCATCTGGACCAGATTGAGTGCGCTGTTTTAACAATCACAGGGTGATACGACGCGAGGAGCGACGAGCTCATCAGCAAGGAGAAGTAAATGCATGCACTCGGCTTGTCCGGGTAAATCTATCTGTTACTCATGAACCTTCTTTTCCTACTATTTCATTTCATAAATCATCAGATAGAATTTACGGGGAAGTCTCTCTCTGAACTTGGGGTGTTTATGAAACTCTTTCTCTGCCTCTGTTTGATCCTGAAAGTCGCTTACGCCGGTCAAGCCGGCCCTGGAGACAAGTTCTTGGTCAAATCCGTTGATGGCTCTGACCTTTCTTTGATGAAGTCTAAAATCACGAAAGTGCTCCCTGCGCATCGAAAGGTGGCCAGCCCCTCTTTCCTCCCCTCGGTTGAAGAGCGGGATAAGGTTTTTAAGGAAAGTAAACTCTTCAGCTCCATCGCAAGCTGGGATGACTTTGATAAGGACTCTCTCTATCTGAAGCTGTCTCAAAAGGGCCCCAACGCTATCGACGGCGTACTCAAGAAATACCCTGCGCTCAATCGCACGAACCTTGAGACGGCTCAAAAACTCATCCTCGCATCAGAGGCCCTATGAAGTCCCTCGCACTTATTTTTGGACTTTCCTTTGCTTCTCTTACGTCCCATGCGCAAGCCTGCAATCAAAGTGTCGATCCCAAGAAGATCGTTCTCATGGTCTCGTTTCATGATGGAGCCGAGGAAGAGAAGGGCGCGAGGCTTGCCGCTTGCGAGCGTGGAGAAACCTTAGTCGTGCTGCCACGGGTGACGGCAGAAGATGTTGGGAACTACCAAGAAGAACTCGCCACATTTCTCGCTTCGGCACGAACGAATGGAACAACCGTATCCTCCCTCATCATTTCGGGTCATGATGGCGGTGGTGAGTACTACGGAGACTACGGAAGCACTTCCGTGGCGGAAATTAGCCAAACCGTCTCTGAAAACAGAAGCGTGTTTCAAGACACCTCTTCACTGCTTCTCATGGGCTGCTGGTCAGCGCCGCCGGATCAGGTCTCGCTCTGGCGCACGATCCTGCCCAACATGCGAGTCCTTGGAGGTTTCGTTGGTGCGGCCCCTCTATCGATTCGAGAATCAGCAGGAACCTTTGTGCGCGACATCCTCAAAGGAGAAAGACGCTTAGATGAAAACGCGAGTGAAGCAGGCGTCCGCGCCATGCTAAAAACGGTTGAACACATGAACTACGTCACAGCGGGTGTGTACGTGCAGCCCAATGTTTGCTCCGAGCAGAATCCATTCTATTTCATCTCACCAGCAAACAGCGCCGACGAGATGCCCGAAGGCATGGTCAAAGGCTTGAATACATTGGCCGATGGTTCTGAGCGAGAAATGGCCTGCATCAAGGCCTTCGGCCGAGACGGAGTTGCCGGGACCTTTGACTGGAACCAAATCACACAGTACTTCTACGGTCAGGCAGGCGAAGAAACCGATCCAGAACTCAGAAGCCTCTATAGCTTTTTGCGAAACAACAAGGACTGCTTTTCAGAAGGATACTCCGAGGGTCCGATCCTTCCCGATCAAGCTTTATTCCTCCGCTTCTTTCAAGATACAAAAAAGAACTTCGGAAAGTACTTCAATGCTGAGCTAGGTGCGATGTATTCTCAGATCGATTCTCTGGTTGCAGCGACCGGAGACCAAGAGCTCATAAGTCAGTACTCTTCTCATAAAAAACTCATGGGGGATTCTCTCAACACTTTATCACGTCGGGAAACGCTCGAAGAGATATCTAAACTTACGGCTGTCTATGATGAGGTTTTTGCGAGACGGTACTCTCAACTCAGTTGGGGGGAGCGAGATGAACTCGTTAAGATAGACCTACCTGTGCACAACATGATGTATGCGATAGACAGACACCTCCATGGCCTAAGGTGCATGCATGGCTCTTGGCATGATTACTCTGAGGATGAAGTTTTACAGGCTCCGTCCTGCTAGCAGGTCATGGGGCATCCTTCACCAAAATAAAAATGGGACCCTTCTGGGTCCCATTTTTATCATGAGTGATTCGTCGCGAGGAGCCGTCTCAGTATGCCTGGTTTGTTAGTCGCAGATTTTGTTTCGGATGCGCAGCAACCGCGCTTCCTCACCTGTTTGCTCGATGTAAGGGGTGAAAGCCCCGTACCAATCGTGGTAAAGCGAAGTGTCGCCCTTAGTGTAGGCGTAGGTCTGTGGTCGATGGTAGTTGCTGTCGACGACGGTGATCCGGTAGCCAGAGCTGGTCTTTTGAGAGTCGATCACCAGCCACGCGTGCGCTGTAATGCCTTCGATCTGCAGCTTCTGATACACGATTTCGCCGTCCGTGAGCCGCGCATGCAGCTCGTTCATGATCTTCTCGAGCTGCTCGGGTGCGACGACGGAGCTTCCGGAGAGGCCACGGACCCACTGCTGATAAATGAAGCCGTCTTCGATCTGCCACTGGTTTAGGAGGTCTTGGATTTCATCTTGGAAGTGCCTTGAAAACTCGTCGAGGTTTGCGAAGCCCGGAACCTCGACGACGCCCTGACCCGACTTAATTCTCCGTAGAATATCTTTGATGCTGCCTGGTGCGGGTACCCGATCACTCCGCGAGCCTTTGCCACCTGGGTTCGGCACTGTCTTCCACACGTAGGTGTCTTCAGGGATCGACTTCTCGGGAGCGAAGTACACGAGGTACGTGGCGTTGCGCAGGAACCTCGAGTGCCACCAACAGACGCCACCATTGGCGAGCCCGCCCGAATTCAGGAAACCGAGACGGTTCGATTCCTTGGTGAGCTTCGTCCGGGGACTGCCTTGATCGCAGATCCGCTTCTCGTCGCCGGCGTGGCCGGATTCTGCGAAAACAAAAAAGAGAGCGCACAAAACAGTCAGGACTCGAGTGCTACGCATGGGATTCCACCTGGACGATAGGGTTAGCCTCTAGTCTAGGCGTATTCGCGGTGGGCACAGCAGGGACGTGTAAAAACTACTTAGTCGGGTACGTGATCCTGTAGAGAAAGAGCCCGTTCGGCGGCGCCACCTTCCAGAGCTGCCTCTCGGCCCTCGGACCGTTCAGGTAGCCGGCAAATTCCCGTTCCGTGATCCGGCCGCTTCCCACCATCCAGAGTGCCCGGATGGTGTGCCTGATCATCTGCTTTAAAAAACCATTCGCCACGATCTTGAGCTGATGGCATTCCGTTAGCTCGGCCGGGAATTTAAAGAGTTCTGAGTTGGGAAATAGACTGTGAGGATCAACGGTCGAGAGTTCGCACACAAACACTTCACGGATCGTGGTCCTCACGTTACTGCCCATGGAATAGAAGTTACAGAAGTCGTGTGTCCCGATCATCATGTGCGCACAGCGCTTCATCACAGCAAAGTCGAACTGATGAGACACATTCGCTACGAACCGACGCTCTCCTTCACTCACGTGCGTCTTGTTGGTGAATAGATAGCGATACTCTTTTGAGATCGTGTTGGTGTTGGGATTAAACTCTCCAGCACAGGGCCCAACCTCAAGACATCTAATCTGCGCCGGAAGCACTCGATTCAACTCTGCTGGCGAAAACGCAATCACAGACTCAGCGGTGATCTTCACCACGTGCTCGAAAGCGTGCACCCCCGAATCCGTGCGAGAAGCTCCTGCCGTGGTGACCTTCCCGGCCACGAGCTTCTGGATCGCCTGGGTCAGCTCATCTTGAATCGTCGCACCGGTCGCCTGCCACTGAAAACCAGCGTAGTCGGTGCCATCGTATTGAATTGTGGCCCTGTAGTAATTCATAAATCTCTTTACGATGAATCCAACACTCGAAATACTTCCTCTATGAAAGCATTTCTTCCCTTGCTCGTCCTCATTTCCTTATCGGCCTTTGCCCAGAGCGACAAAGTCATCTACGGCATTGATAACCGCGTGGACGTCTACGCCTCAACCAACGCCGCCTTCGTCGATTACGCGCGTGCCACCGCCGCTAAAATCCCCAACCTCCTGATGCGCGCCTACGCCAACAACACCATCTTTCGCACGGCCAGCCTGCAAGAGCGCGGTGTCTGCGCGAAAGAAAGATTCTCGCACCAACCTACCTCGGCGATGTGCACCGGCTTCCTCGTTTCAGAGAAAATTCTCGTCACCGCCGGCCACTGCATTCTGGACCACAAAGATTGCCAAGGCAGCAAGTGGGCCTTCGATTACAAAGCGGATCACGCTGAACAAACGCGCATCCAGCTTCCTTCCAAGAATCTCTACGCCTGCAAAAAAATTCTCGCGCGTGCCTATGACCACGCTCTCGGCGCTGATTACGCCGTGATTGAACTGGCGAAGAAAGTCACCGACCGCCGTCCGTTGAACATCCGCAGAAGTGGTCAAATCGAAGTGGGCACTCCCCTGGTGGTGATCGGTCATCCATCGAGTCTTCCGACAAAAATTGCCGATGGCGCGACGGTGCGTCGCCTCGAAGCAGACTATTTCGTGGCCGACCTGGATACCTTCGGCGGCAACTCCGGCTCACCGGTCATCAACGTGAGCACCGGCGAAGTGGAAGGAATCTTAGTGAGAGGTGAAGACGATTACGTCGTGGATGCTGAACTGAATTGTAAAACACCGAAGGTCTGCGAGCCAACGGCTTGCCGTGGCGAAGACGTGCAAAAAATGAGCAACATCCCCGCACTTCGGAATCTCTAGAACGACTCTTTGATCGCCGCGATGGTTTGCTTGATGGAGATCTCTTTCCCGGGCGCCACGAAGATCGTGTCATCACCGGCGATGGTGCCCAAGATCCCACCCGGACGATTGATGTCCAGGTGACGGGCCACCAGAGACGCCGAGCCTGGCGAGGTATGAATCACGATCATGGTCTCGTTGTGCGAAATGCTACTGATGAGATCCGGCACTGACTGGGACACAAAGCTCGCCTCAGAATAGTTATCCGACAAGCGATACACCGTGCGCCCCTTGCTGTCCGTTCCCTTGATCGCACCGAGCTTGCGCAGATCGCGCGAGATGGTGGATTGATTCACGTCGTGCCCTTTGGACTCCAACATGTCTCGCAGTTCTTCTTGCGTAGAATTCTTCCCCGACTCGAGGAGTTTTCGCAGGACACCGAGGCGATCTGATACGGAGGGACTCATGAGTTTACCTTAGGAGCTCCCAGAGGAGCGCTTTCTGCACGTGAAGTCGGTTCTCGGCCTGCTGGTAGATAAACGATCTTTCGTGATCGGCCATCTCCGTGGTGATCTCTTGTTCTTTCACCATGGGCATACAGTGCATGACGATGGCTTCAGGTGCTGCTTTTAAGTACAGCGCCTTGTTCACCTGGTACCCACTGAACGCTTTAATTCTTTCTTCATTTTCGCTCTCAAACCCCATGCTTGTCCAGACATCCGTGTAGAGGGCGTTGGCACCGACCACCGCTTCGTCAGGAGTATGGAAGGCCGTGACACTTCCGGTGACACCTTCCCGCTCTTGGCACCAGAGCAAAAGCTTCGCGTCCGGTTTGTAGCCCGCAGGAGTTGCGTATTGCAGATGGATGCCCGCCATCGGGGCCAGGATCATGAGCGAGTGGAGTATGTTGTTTCCATCACCGATGTAGCTCAACACCAGCCCTTCGGTTTTTTGAAAGGCCTGCTTGATGGTCAAAATATCGGCCAGCGCTTGGCATGGATGGTGCTCATCCGTGAGCCCATTCATGACGGGAACAATCGAACGGGACACAAAACGATCCAGCCCTTCGTGGGCGTGCGTTCTTATCATAATACCGTGGGCATAACGTGACATGACTCCCGCGAGATCCTCGGGTTCTTCATGCTTTCTCAAATGCGCGGGCACTTCGATCACGTTGCCACCCAGCTCGGTCATGGCCAAAGTGAAGCTCATCCGCGTACGGAGTGAGGGTTTATCAAACACCAAGGCCAAGGTTTTACCCTGCAACTCCGTGCGGACGACGCCTCTCGAGCGTTCCGCTTTGAGCTCTTCAGCGAGCGTGAGAAGATTATCCAAACGTTCAGGGGTCATCTCTTTGCCATCAAGGAAATGACTAGTGCTACGACACAGCATAGTGATTCTCCTTCATTTTCATGATGCTCTCCAAGCGGCCGAGCTCAACACAGAGCGTGCCACCGAGTCTGGTCTTGATCAGATCGGTCATTTCGAGCGCATGGGTCACACAGACTTTCTTCACGCCATTCAAAAGCGCTTTCTCAATACTGCGCGTCTTCGCGAGCATGCCGCCGGTGACACCATTTTTTCTCATGAGTGTTCGAAGCTGTTCCAGCGTCAACGATTGGTAAGGTAATCCGTTCACATCCAAGATGCCTCGCTGGTCAGTCGCATAGACCAAAGCATTGGCCTCAAGTGCGGTCGCCAAGCACGATGCTCCCCAGTCCGCGTTGATGTTGTAGCTCAAACCTGAAAGATCGCTGCCGATCGGGGCAACGACGGGCACAACCCCCATCTCGAGCGCCTCAGACACAAAGGAGGCATCAACGTCGATGATCTCCCCGACCTGCCCCAGGCAAGCATCCATCTGGCGACACTGAAACATCGCCTTACTGCTGCTCGGGATGCCGAGCACCTTGATGCCAAACTCCGTGAACACATCGCAGAGCAACTGGTTCACTTCTCCGAGCGCACTCTCGATGACAGTCATCATTTCCGGCGTGGTGATGCGCTGGCCCTCATGAAAACTCCAAGCGATGCCCCGCTCTTGCAACCGGCGATTGATCATGGGCCCGCCACCGTGAACCACCACGACGCGCTGGCCTTCTTGCTGAAGAAGAACGATCGACTCCGCCAGATTTCTGGCGGCTTCTACGTTTGAAAGAGCAGCTCCACCGAGCTTAATCACTAAAGGTTTCATTAGTTATAATCCGCGTTGATATCAACGTATTTTTTAGAGAAGTCACAGCCCCAGGCCTTCACGACCGGGACATGATTTTCATTAGGGAACAAAATTTCTACCAAAACCGTGTCTGAGCGCAGAAGCCCTCTGACTTTGTCGCGGTCGAATACGATCGGCGCACCGTCGACGAAGATATCTTCTCCCTGCAGCTTCAGGGTCATCTGATTGAGCTGGGCCGCGGGAATGCCTTCGGCCCCAAGGCGCGCGAGGATTCTTCCCCAGTTCGGATCTTCGCCATGGATGGCACATTTGAAAAGTGGGCTCACAGTCAAACCGCGTGCCGCTTTGCGTGCCAGCATCACGTCGTCACCGCCGTGAAGATTGACCTCGATGAGTTTCGTCGCGCCTTCGCCGTCACGGGCAATGGCCTGGGCCAACAATTGGGAAAGCTCAGTGACTGTCGCTTGGAACAACGCCACGTCTTCAGCGGTGAGGACTTCGACGCCACTGGCCCCGTTGGCGAGCAAGAACGCACAGTCATTGGTCGAGGTGTCGCCATCCACGCTCACCATGTTGAACGACAGATCGACTGCCGTTTTAAGGAAAGTGTGCGCTGCCGCCGCTTCAAGTTTGGCGTCCGTGAGAATATAGCCGAGCATGGTCGCCATGTTGGGATGGATCATCCCCGACCCCTTGGCGATTCCTGTGATGGTGATCTCGCCTGTCGAAAGTTTCAACGTGGTCGAAATAGTTTTCGGCACCAGATCCGTGGTGAGAATCGCATTCGCAAAATGCTCCGCGGTGTTGGTCACGCGTGCAGCGAGCTCGGGCAACGCTTTATTGATTAAATCCACATTGAGATGCACACCGATCATACCAGTGGAAGCGACGAGGACTTCCTCTGGATGGCACCCCACCACAGCGGCCGTCGCTTTCACCATCAAGAGATTGTTGGCGATACCGACCTCACCCGTGGCGGCGTTGGCCTGCCCGGAGTTGGTGATGACGGCGCGGACTTTTTTTGACGGGACCAATTTGTGTGACCACAACACGGGTGCAGCTTTGGCTTCACTTTGTGTGAAGACACCCGCGGCCGTCATGTCGCTATCCGAGACGATCAATCCCACATCAGGTCGGTAGGCGCGCACACCCGAGTTGACTCCACTTGCGTAGAAGCCTTTAGGGAGTGGTGTTTGAGCGATGCCTGGGCCTCGTTTCATATAATGGCCTCCAAATGTTCCAACCCTGTGGTGACAGGAAATTGGTGGATCAAGTTAAAGTTCTCGACTGCCTGCGAGGCAGCTCCCTTGAGGAGATTATCCAAACAAGAAAAGAGATAAAGTTTGTCGCCGACCACGGAGAAAGAAATGTGCGTCTTCGCGGTGCCCACTACTTTCTTGAGGGACACCATGTCGCGCGTGACCTCGGAGCTGATTTCCACCAGAGGATAATCGGCGTAGCTGCTCTGCAAAGCGGCCAGCACGTCGCCGGCGTCTTTACCGGCGGCGAGTTTGGCGTAGATGCCCGCGATGATGCCCCGGCGGGTCGGCAGCAAGCTCGTTGTGAAGAACGGGTCGATCGCCGTGTCGCCAAAAGTCTGGGCGTGCAACTTCAGCTCCGGTAGATGCTGATGAATCCCCACTTTGTAGGGCAAGCACTCCCCGTCCACCTCGCTGAAGAGTTGAGACTCCACGGCTTTTTTACCCGCACCCGTGGTGCCTGACTTCGCGTCGATCACAATGGAGTCGGCGACCAAAAGATCATTGGACAGCAGCGGCAACAATCCCATCAAGACGGCGCTGGCAAAGCAGCCAGGATTAGAAACCAAAACGGTTTCATTTTCGATGGGTGACGCCCAGGGCACTAACCCATAGTGCGCATCTTTCACCCAGCCCACCGCCGGATGACTCAGGCCGTACCAGGCCAGATAGCTTCCGGAAATATTGTCAGTGGCCAAGCGAAAGGCCCCGCTCAAATCAATCACACTCACGCCTTGCTCTAAGATCCGTGGGGCAAGCTCGGCCGAGACTTCCGCAGGTGTCGCCAAGAAGACCACATCGTAGTCTTTGGGATTCATGGTGCTCGAGGTTTGGGAATTGAACAGTCCCTTCATCTCCGCGCAAGGATGCTTGAGCAATAAACGCTGCAGTTCTTGCCCTGAGTAACCGGAGCCACCGACGACTGCAACCTGAATTTTAGAAAGTGAATAATTATGCATATGCGTGCATGATTATGCATAAACACACCCACGTCAACATATTTTTGTCTTGCATTATTGCGATTTTTGCATAATTATCCATTTCTCTGCATATTCCTAACAGGAGCTTGGCCATGACAAAAAAAATCCTTCTCGCCTTCTCGGGTGGTCTTGATACCTCGGCGATTATTCCTTGGCTCAAAGACACCTACCATGCCGAAGTCATCGCCTACTGCGCCGATCTGGGAAATGCTCCTGATGGGGCCTACCTAGAGAAGTGGGCCAAGAAACTCGGCGCTAGCGACTTTATCTTCGAAGACCTCAAAGACAAATTCGCTAGCGAATTTGCTTTCGCTGCTGTCCGTGCCGGCGCCACCTATCAAGACGACTATCTCCTTGGCACCGCCTTGGGTCGGCCGCTCATTGCTGAGCGAATCGCTCACTTCGCTAAAAAACTAGCCTGCGACGCCATTGCCCACGGCGCCACCGGCAAAGGTAACGACCAACTGCGCTTTGAAAAATCCTGGGCCTACCTCGCTCCCCACATTGAAGTCATCGCTCCCTGGAAAAAATGGGACTTCACAGGCCGTAAAGAACTGATCGCCTATCTCGCGACCAAGGGCATCGCATTCGAGAACGTCGAGAAGCTCTTCTCCGTCGACGTGAATCTCTTCCACCGTTCCTGCGAAGGCGGCGTTCTGGAAAACATCGGCCAGGAATACAATCCGGACGCCGTCTACAGCTGGGTGGCCACGCCAGAGAAAGCACTCAAAGACGCCGTGGCCGTCACCCTCAGTTTCAAGAACGGGATCCCCACGGCGATCAATGGCAAGACCCTCGGGTCGGCCGCGCTCCTGACACAGCTCAACCAGATGGCCGGCGCCGCCGGCGTCGGAGTCCTCGATCTCGTGGAAGAAAGAACCATCGGCATTAAGAGCCGTGGCGTGTACGAAACTCCGGGTGGCACACTCCTGCATCTTGC
>JAIXOY010000126.1 GCA_027486525.1 Pseudomonadota bacterium | reverse complement strand
GGTGGATGTTCCGTCGCGAAGGGGACATCTGGTATCCCGGAGAGCAGCGCCGCCAGATCTGGCATCACCCCAGTGAGCAGCTTGCCTTCGGCCTGAAGTTCGTCGCCGTGGTCGGCGGTCTTTGTGTCATGCTGGGTTTCTTTAGCTATGCTTTCATTCAGCAAATTCTGCTGCCGTTCCCCCCCGAGATGTCCGCGAGCTTAGGCCGCCAGTACTTGGTGGTGCTGGCCTGCTTGTCGTTGTTGTTCATGGGTGTGGCGTTTTTGATCGGGCTGTGGATTTCCCACCGGATGCTCGGCCCGGTGGTGGCCTTCGAGCGTCACGTGGAAGAAATTTTGGCGGGAAAGAATAAGGAATTCCGTTTGCGGGAAGGGGACATGTTGAAAAAACTCGAAGAGATTGCCCACTTGGTGGCGAGGCTGGCCCTTTTTGTGGGCCTCTGGCCAACGTTAGCGCAGGCCTATCCGCAGTACATCGGTCTGCAGTACACCTCGTGCTTAACGTGCCACTTCAACCCGCAGGGCAACGGTCCCCTGAATGACTACGGCCGTGGTGTCGCCGCGACGGCGATCGCCGGACGCATGGGAGCCGGGGATGCCACAGAAGAAGATTTGGTGGCGCGCTCCGCTTTCCCGGGCATCGATCCCGAAAAAAATAAGTGGCTACGCCCGTTCATCGGCTACCGTGGTCTCGGCTACGACTCCAACGCTTTCTCCTCCGATTCGCAGCGCCGCTGGATCAACATGCAGCTGGACGCCAACGTGGTGCTCAAGGCCGGTGATCGCGACCAGTACATCATGAGTTTCACGATGGGCACGCGGCCCACCGACTCGGCGATCCAGTCCCGGGATCTGAACAACCTCATGGAATCGAAGAGCTACTCGCGCGAGCACTACCTCGGCTGGCGGCCGACGCCGAAGGTGGGGATCTACGCGGGTAAAATGGACAAGGCCTACGGATTGCGGATTCCGGATCACAACCTTTCTTCTCGTCGCGCACCCGGGGCCGCACAGTACAACCAAGTTCACGGTGTGATGGTGCACGGAGTGGGAGAGAAGCTGGAAGGTTCAGTTCACTACTACGTGGGCGATCAAAACGAACAAGACAAAGATCTCCACGACAAAGGTTACTCCGGCATTTTGGAGTGGGGAGTGACGCCTCGCCAACGCTTGGGTGTCTCCTACATGAATGGCAAGACCACGGCGACGGGTAAGACCAGCATGGCCATCCACGATCGGATCGGTTTCGGAAAGGGCCATGCCATCATGGCCGAACTGGGACAGGTGACGACGGATCCGCTCATCGGAAATTCCGAGAGCACCACGGCTCGCTACGGTTTGATTCAAACGCACCTGATGTGGTTTCGAGGCATGTGGGTGCAGACCACCTTGGACTACTTCCGCAGCAACATCGACAACGAAGAAGAGTTCTTCGGCGTGGGCCCTGGGCTCCAGTGGTTTCCCCGTCAGAAAACAGAGCTCCGTCTCGATGTGATCAATCGCCGCAGCTTCAGTGAAACCACCGCCAACAAAGATACGTGGCAACTCCTTGGGCAGGTTCACCTATGGTTATGAGATACGTGCTTGCCCTGCTGCTCGCTCTCAGTCTCGCGACACCGGCGCTGGCGGCGAAGGCCTCCAAGGCTTCTGTGCAAAAGCGGATCGCGCAGCTCGAGTCCATGACGGCCCAGAAGCTGGGTCGCGATAAGCGTGCCCTGGATGCTTGGATGAAGACCAAACGCGGGTCGATGCCACGGGTGTCGCCGCGCCTGCTCAAGGCCTACTACTTTCTGGGCACCCTCTATGCCCAGCTCTACGCCCGCCACGATTCGGGGGAAGAAGACAAGCAGGATGTGCTGCACTTCCGTCGGGCGAAGTTCTACCTCGGCGCCGCCGCGGCCTACGAGCACGAGATCGATAAGGTTGAAACACGGCTAGATTATATTGATAAAGTGCAAACGGATCGGAAGCGCCTCATTAGCAAGTCTCATTGGAGAGTGCTGTTTCAGTACATGAGTTACCAAGAGCTCGCTCTGCTGAAAGACTCCGTGGGTGAGGAGAAGATCTATTCTCCGCAGCGGGGGTTCTGTGCCGGTGGACAGTTTGCCTATGGCGACGTGGTCCACGAGTGGACCTTCGACATTTGCGGGTATGTCACCAGCGGTAACGTCGGTGCAGAAAACATCAACCGGTACTTCCAAGACAGCGTGTCGAGCAAAGGCATTCTCTTCAAGCCGAGCTACTGGAAACTTTTGTCCGACGGCGAAGCAGGTCTGGGGTTTGGTCTGCCGGTGATGCTGCGGACGGTGGATTACACGGAGCCGGCCGGAACGACGGTGGAATCCCGACGTGCCGTTCCGTTTGGTTTCTCGGTAGATGGCCGCTGGAAGCTCAATCGAAAAGTACATTTGACGACGACCGCAGCGATGCTCGATGGATCGCTCTTATGGAGTTTTGGAGGATTGTATGACCTATAAAGCATTGTTGGCCTTACTCGTGCTTGGTGCGTGTGCCTCGAAGCCGACGCCCTATGGTGAAGCCAAGGGCCCGTTCGGGAGTAAGACGGAGGAGACCACGAGTGCCTTTCTTGGGAATGAGCACACCACGTCGATGCGCACGTTTCATTACTCGAAGCTCGCGGCCATTGAAAGCTGCTACACCAAACGCATGCTGACGTTTCTCAACGAGACGAACACGGTCATGCAGCCCGCGACTGTGGATCAGGGAATTGGCTATCAGAGCAAGGCGCGCAGCCAGGCCTTGGGTGGAAGTGCGCTGCCGGCGACGGGGGGCAAGAAAGATGTGCAGCGTCCGCTTTCCACCACCACATTCCGTTGCGTCAGTCGAGTGCAGGCCCTGCGCGATGCCGTCCAGATGTATCGTGTGCCCGCCGAGAACGTAGAGAGAGTGATGAAGGATAAGCTCGGGGGAGTCCTCGTGAAGGAAGTTGCCATCGGCGGCAAGCTCGAGGCGAATGATGTGATTGTCATGGCCTTCAATAAACGCATCGACAAGGAAGAAGATCTGATCCAGCAGGTGTTCTTCAATCCACAAAAACTAGCGTCAGCGCATTTGCAAGTCGTGCGCCGTGGGAAAGTGCAGAACGTGACGACGGCCGTGACTGACATCTCTCAGAAGATCTTGGTGCTGAATTTCTTCGAGGTGCAGAAGGCCTGCGCCCAGTGGAAGAAAGGCGAGCCGGCGATCCCACTCTGCACGAAGACCCGCACAGACTGGGAAAAACAGATTCCACTCTGAGAAGAGTTTCCAGAAATAGCCAGATGCTAGGCGCTGAGGAGCGAAGAAGGAGGCTTACTTAGATGTAAGCCGCACGACTGAGCAACGAGAGCAACAACGCAGCTGGAATTTATGGGAACTCTTAGCGAACAGGAAATTGGACGTCGACGACGACCTTGTCTTCCACGCCGATGCCGAGGTACTTCACGTCTTTGATGCCGAAGTCCGAGGGCTGGATCGCGAAGCGGGCCACCACTTGGCCATTGCTCTCTTTGTAGTTGAAGCTCACGGGCTTCGATTGGCCATTGGCCGTGAGAGTGCCGGTCCCTTTGCCGCCGGAACCTTTGGCGTTTTTCAAAGTGATCTTGCTCTTCACGCCGCCGAGGCGTTCGTGCAAATGTTTGTCGCGCAGTTCGATGTCCGTTTTGAGGGTGCCGACTTCCACGGAAAGTTCAGAAGCGGTGAGGTCACTGCCATTTTTTTCGATGAAACCGCGGCCCTTGGCCGACTGGGCGACGAAATCACCAGCGGGAGAGAGGGTCACTTGGAATTTCACAGTGCCGGCGTGGGCGACAGAACAAACGAGCAACAGCAACAAGGCTTTCATGGGAATATCTCCAGGGGTTTTGGAATAGTTTAATCTAAAAAGCGAAGACGCTCACCAGGAAGTGGCATGCGGCAAGTGAGGCGCTGCCCAAACCAGCGGTAGCGGTTACGAGCGATGAGATCGTAGACAGCATCGCGAATGAAAGCGGGGATGATTCGAAGCAGGCCGACCAGGCGCCAGACTCCGCCTAGTTCGGTCAAGCATGCCAGGACGGCGTCGGAACGCACGAGGATCTTACCGCGATAGAACACCACAACCGTGTCGAGATCAGTGACTCTTTCGACTGGAAGAAGTGCCTTGGCGGTCGTGCCTTGAAGAGTGGCAAATTTCAAACGACCACGGTGGTCGCGCGGCAGCAACCAGTCGACGAGCCCGTTACAAAGCCCGCACACACCATCAAAAAAAAGGATCACGTCATTTTGATGCATCCTCACTATTCTAACACTGCATCAAAGGGGGTACACTCAGAAAAAAGGGCCCTGCGACATGCTGGACACTGGATATATTCAAGACAAAATTCGTCAGTTCGCTCAGGAGCGGGAGTGGGAGAAGTTTCACACCCCGAAGAATATTGCCATGGCCTTAACAGTCGAGGCGGCGGAGCTGATGGAGCAATTCCAGTGGCTCGATAGTGATGAAGCTAAGAACGTGATGGACACCCCCAAAGGTGAAGCCGTTCGTCAGGAAGTCGCCGATGTGGCGGTCTACCTTCTGCGGCTTTGCGATCTTCTGCAGATCGATCTGCAATCGGCCATCGAACATAAAATGAAACTCAACGCGGAAAAATATCCGGTTGAACTTTCCCGCGGCCATGCCCGTAAGTACGACGAGCTATGAAGAACCACGAAAAACGCCAACGCACCCAGTGGGTGATACTTCTCACGGCCATCACCATGGTCGTCGAGATCGCAGCCGGTTATTGGACCGGCAGCATGGCGCTTTTGGCCGATGGCTGGCACATGGCCTCCCACGTCGGTGCGTTGAGCATCGCATGGCTGGGTTACAAGCTCGTGGACCAACCCGACTTTCGCACTCGCTACGCTTTCGGTGGCGGTAAGGTGCTCGTGCTCGGTGGTTACACCAGTGCGGTGGTGCTGTTGATGACGGCGGTGTGGATGATCGCCGAATCCATCCATCGCTTCATGCACCCCGAGGCCTTGCAGGCGAAAGAAGCCATGGTGGTGGCGGTGATTGGTTTGGTGGTGAATCTGCTAAGTGCGATGATCCTTGAGCACAAGCATGATCACGGCCACAGTCATGACCACGACCACTGCGACCATGATCATAAACCCAAGCACTCTCTGGTGATGAATCCTCAGGCACCGAAGCACGAGCATAAGCACGAACACAAAGACCTCAACATGGCCGGGGCCTACGCGCACGTCATTGCGGATGCCCTAACGTCAGTGCTCGCGCTGGTCGCCCTGGGACTCGCGCACTGGAAAGGCTGGCAGTGGGCCGATCCGGCGGTCGGGATTCTTGGAGCGATCATGATTCTGCGCTGGGGCTGGGGTCTCTTCAAGGAAAGTGCCCACGAACTTCTCGACGGTCAGATGCAAGACACCAAGCCGGTGCATCGGTGGCTACTCGAGCAGGGCTGGCAAACCTCATGCCTGCATATGTGGAAGCTTGATTCGCAGACCCTCGCACTGCATGCTCGGCTAACCCAGGGCGCCACCGCATCCCGAGTAGAACTCTCGACTTTGCGCCGTCGGCTCAAAGAAAAGTTTCGCATTCAGCACCTCATCTTAGAAGAGAGTGACGGCACGGGCTGTGAGCTGGATGACAAAGATATTTAGATTTTAATGGGCCGAAAGTACCGTTCTCTCCCTTAGAATAGTCGGACATGACTTCATCAGCCGCGATCATTTCCAGCTATCAAATTTCCAACTCTCAGCAAGAGATCATGGAAGTCATGATCAAAAGTGCCACGGCCAATCAATCGATCCTGTGGCAAACGCGAGCGGGTCATCGCACGGTGTATCCGGTCACGGAACTAAATCTGGACGTGGCCCGAAAAAACATCACCCTCGCCCTGTCACCGAACTCCGCACTGCTCTCGGTGAACTCACCGATCTACGTGAAACTCGCGTTCCGTGAAACGGTGTTTAAGGGGCAACTCGTGAAAGCGATGCCGGGGCAGGTGCTGGTGCATCTGCCGGAAGAGATTCACTGGCGTGATTTTCGTGAGAACAAACGGTTGCACTTTCGTCGTGGAGAGCGGCACGTGATCACGCGTCCGTACTTCGCCCATCTGCGCGCGGATCAATTGCCGTCGTTGAAAGTCTCGCTGCGAGATATCTCGGAGCGGGGCCTGGGGGTTTACATCTCCCATGAGAATGCGGAGTTTTTTAAAGTCGGCAAGTTCATCGAGCTGACCGCCCTGGGCGATGCAGGCCTCATGAAGCCACTGCTGGGTCATGTGATGTGGATCCGACGCACGGACACCAAGAGTGAGCGCGATGAGGGGCTGGATTGGCGGGTGGGGTTGAAAATGCTCGACCCGATTCCCGCCGCTGCGTTGGATGGGTTTAATAACGGTGGCCAGAAATCGCGAAAGGCGACGGAGGCCTTGCTGGACTCTGATATCTTGAGTCCCGAGTTTCAGGACATGCTGCAGGTCGAAGTCGAGCGCACGCTCAAGAAAATGAAGCAGCGGCCAGCGCTCGCGAAGTATCTGCAGCAGCTGGAAGTTTTGCGCGGACAAGACTCCTACATCACGGAGCACATTCAAGTGCTGACGGTGGTGTGTACGTTCATCGCGCGCACCATGAGTTGGGTGAGCGAAGCGAGCATGGAGAAATTCGTCTACGCGGCATACATGCACGATGCCCCCTTGTTCGCGCATCCGCGGCTGGCCCCGCTGCAAAGTCGCACCGATCTCGAGACACACAAAGCGCAGTTGAGCGCTGAAGAGATCGACCTTTTCTTTCACGCGCCCGATGATGCGGCGAAGGCCGCCCTGGCCGACAGCAGCGCACCGCCCGATGTCGCTTCCATGCTCTCGATGCAAAAAGAATTACCCGATGGCAGTGGCTTTCCTCGCGGCATCACGCAGGCGAAGATCACTCCCATGGCCGCACTCTTCATCATCGCCCACTCTCTGACGGACGCGATCATGGAGGACAGTAATTGGCGGATGGAAGAGTGGCTCACCAAAGCGAAGGGTCGCTACAAGGGTGGACACTTCACTAAGATTCTCGTCGCTCTCGATGACGTGAAGATCACGCTCAAGCGCCGCTAAAACTTCCAGGGAAAATATTTTTTACGTTCGCTTTCGCTCAGCCGCTCAACCAGGGCTTCATTCGCTAGCGAGATCTGCTCACTCCTTTCCGGGGTGGCGGCATGAACGACCTCTGGGCGGCGCAGGAGATGCAAGACCGGGTAGGGTGAGCTGTTAGGCCAGTGAGCGAAACTTTCCTTGGCAAAGCCCTCGAGGCGAAACTGCGGATGGAAGACGACCAGTTGCACGTCGTCGCCGATGCCGATCTCCTCGAGGAGCTCTTCCATGTTGTCGGCGAAATCTAAGAACTCTTCGAAGGACGTTTTCCACCGCGGAAAGCCCAGAAGGATCGTGGAGAGTTGCTGCGGCGTTTGATCGTTGAGTGCCTCAAGCTCACTCAAGAAAGAGTGTTGCGCGGCGGTGGGATCTTTGGCTTCGGAGTCTGTCAGACGCACGAGACCCCGTTCAAACGGAATCCGGGCGAAAGGGCAAAGATTCAAACCCAAGATCGTTTTTTCAAACCACTCTTTCACACGGCCGCCTTGTAGTGCCAAAAATCTCGTAAGCTGCGACCGATGACGAGGCATCCGAACGCGGCAGTGAGACCACCGATCATCAAGGCCCGCGATGGGCCCCAGACATCGGCCATGAAACCCATGAGTGAATTCCCGAGCAACGGCCCGGAGGCGTAGCTGAGCATCTCGACACTCGCGAGGCGGCCGCGCCGATCGGCCGGAATCGTTTGGTTCCAGATCGTGCCACGAAAGATCCCGCTCACCATGTCGCTCCAGCCGGCGAGGGCGAGGAAGAAAAGCGAGAGATAGAAGAAGTCGGTGGAGCAGCCGAAGGCGAAGATCCCAAAACCCCAACCGGCCGCCGAGAGGGTGATGATCTTGCCGTGTTGCACGCGAGGGATGGGAGGGGTCGGTGGAGCGGGGGGAGGGGGAGAGCCGGGAGCCGGAGCCGGGCGCCGAGAGGGTGATGAT
>JAIXOY010000136.1 GCA_027486525.1 Pseudomonadota bacterium | reverse complement strand
GTAAACCCCTAGCGAAATAGTGGAGGTCATTCTACACTTTAAAAAGAAGGATACATCATGGACCTCTCCCTTTACTACGATGACGCTTATGCCCCGTATACGCGCATTCCCGTTTCTGAGGAAATGCGTGAGCGCGTAACTCGTGAATCTAAAGGCCTCCTGCAATTAGTTGACGAAAACAAGGAGAGATTCCTCGCCCAGCTGCCTTGGGAAGGTTTGCGTGTGGTGGAGTTGGGTGGTGGACTCGGTGGTGTTGGATTACAGCTCGCACGTCGTGGCGCCAAGGTGACCGTGGTGGATATCTCCCCAAATGCCCTAACCGTGGCGCGCGCTTTGGCGAAAGCTGAAGGGCTCGAGATCGAGACTTTATGCATGGACCTTGGCCGTCCCGATGCCGAACTTGTAGGAGAGTACGATCTGATGATCGATTCTCACTTGCTGCATTGTTTACCGCTTGAGCCGCAAAGGCTTTCCTACTTGTTGTTGGTGCGCCAGCATTTGGCCCCCCATGGAATCATGGTCGGGGAGACCATGGTGCATCGGAAAAAACTCTTCATCCCGCCGGGCTACATGCTCGATCAGAATAATATCTTGTGGCAGATGTTCGCCAAGTGGGTGCCGGTCAGAAAGATTTCGGACAGCTTGGTGCTAGAAGATGAATTGAAAGCGGCCGGTCTGAACATTCATTTTTTCTACTACTACGCCAACTACGCCATGGCCCCGTCGCCGGATTTTTGGGATATCCCCAATGACATACTTCCGGCTTCAGTAAGATTTGCGCTTAAGAAGGCTTAGTTCCCCAGACACATTTTGAGAAGAAGCCACGGCGCGATTCGACGTGGGTGAAGTTGTGCTTTGTGAGCGCGGCTTCCACTGGCCATTGGATGTAGCTCTTATAAAACGGCTCATGGAAATCAACAGGAAACTTTTCCAGTGCCCACGCGTACTCCGGGACTTCATCTTTTTGGATCGAGTCCACCATGATGAAAAGGCCACCCGGACGCAGAACACGGAATGCCTCAGCGAGGGCTTTTTCCCGAATCTCACTCGGAAGTTCATGAAAAAGGAAGACGCTGTAGATGACATCCTGAGAGGCATCCTTAAAAGGTAATTCTTCTGCAGCGGCTCGCACGAAGTCCACCTCCTGTCCCCGCAGCCGCTTCTGCGCAAGTGCGAGGTAGGGAGCACTCAGGTCAGTAACAGTGAGGTGATGCTTGGGGTAGGCCATGTTGACGGCGGCGCTGAGTTCGCCCGTTCCTGAAGCCAGCTCAAGAATGTCGGCCTTCCCGTCGAAGTTTTTTAAGAAGTCGGAGAGGGGAGAGAAAATGAGACGTCGCATGGCCGCGGCGGTGCCGGTAAAAAGTATTTCGACCTGGTGGTCGTAGACCGCCGCAGATTCGTCTGAGAGGTAGCCATCGATCTGCCAGTGAAAATTACGAACGAAGTACTCAGGTAAGTCGGGCTTTTCAACTTTGGGCTTAGACTCCCGGACTTTACGCAGTCGCGACATCTTCACGCCGGTGTAAAGGATGCGCGCTAAACGTTTTCCATGCTCGATAGGGGACTCCGGAGCGAGCAGGGGGAGGGGCAAGATCCCAGAGCTAAAAAGGCCCGCATCGTGTCGGAAAAGCTCTTCCATGTCTTTTAATAGAAACGGACGGAGAGCTTTGTCGGGGTGGTTTTCAGGAACCTCGACCCAGGGCCTAAAGAGCTTCGTGAAAGAGTTAAGGAGTTTGAGTTCACCTAGATAAGTCAGCGTGCGCGCCATGTGGAACGCCTGATGGCTTCGCTCAACAACCTGTTTCCTTCCCATCATTTTGGCCTCGCTTAAATACGATTATACTCTCCGTCATAAGCTTAGGCCGCTTAAAATAGATTAATCAATTCTCAGACAGGAGGTGAGTATGGCCCTACAGATTACTTTTCGACACATGGAGCACACCCCTGCTTTGGATGAGTTGATTCGTGAGAAGTCTTTAAAATTCAATAAGTGGTTTGGTGAAGATGCCAAGGTTCAATGGACTTGCTGGGTGGAGGGGCTCGAGCAGTGGAGTGAAGCCCGTGTTCACACACGCGGCAAAGACTACTTCGCCAAGGCCAGTGCTGACGATCTTTATAAAACGTTCGATATGGTAACGCAGAAAATTCACAATCAAATGGAGTAACCCATGACCAAGGTTTGGCACAAGAACTACGATCCCGGAGTACCCCAGACGATCGACGTGAATGAGTTTAAAAACATCACCGAGATCCTGGAATACGGCTTTGCGAAATTCACCTCCCGTCCCGCGTTTCACAACATGGGGACGACGCTGACCTTTGGGCAGATCGACGTCTTGAGTCGCCGGTTTGCGAGTTATCTACAGAATGACCTTGGCCTCAAAAAAGGTGACCGCGTCGCCATCATGATGCCGAACATCTTGCAGTATCCGATCGCGCTTTTCGGGATCCTGCGTGCCGGCCTCATCGCGGTGAACGTGAACCCGCTCTACACTCCGCGCGAGCTCGAGCACCAGATGAAAGACTCCGGGGCGAAGGCCATCGTGATCTTCGCGAACTCCGCGGCGACGCTGGAGAAAATCCTGGCACAGACTCCGATCGAGCACATCATTCTCACGCAGATCGGGGACATGCTCAACTTCCCAAAAAACTTGCTCGTGAACTTCGTGATCAAGAAAGTGAAGAAGATGGTGCCGGATTACAATCTACCGAAGGCCATCGACTTCAAGACGTGTCTGGCGAAAGGGGACGCGGACAAATACAAAAAACCCGTGATGCTCCATGAGGACATCGCCTTCTTGCAGTACACCGGTGGAACCACGGGGGTGGCGAAGGGTGCGATTTTAACTCAAGCCAACATCGTGGCGAACATGCTGCAAGCACGGGCCTGGATCAAAAACTACATTGCTGATGGCCAAGAGATCATCATCACTCCTTTGCCGCTCTATCATATCTTTTCACTCACAGCGAACTGCTTCGTGTTCTGTAGCGTCGGAGCGCGCGACGTTCTCATCACGAATCCGCGTGACATGCCGGGCTTCGTGAAAGAGATGAAGAAGTGGAAGTTCACGGCCATCACCGGTGTGAATACACTGTTCAATGGCTTGTTGAACAACGCGGAATTCCGCAAGTTAGATTTCTCAACGTTGAAAGTTTCTCTGGGCGGCGGCATGGCGGTCCAAAAAGGTGTCGCCGATCGCTGGCGGGAAGTCACTAAGCATCCGTTGATTGAGGCCTACGGTCTTACGGAGACGAGCCCCGCGGCTTGCATCAATCCGATGACGCTCAAAGAATACAACGGCTACATCGGTCTCCCCATTCCTTCCACAGAGCTCGAGATCAAAGATGACAGTAACCAAGCTTTGCCCTTGGGCGAAGTAGGGGAGCTGTGCATTCGAGGTCCACAGGTCATGAAGGGGTACTGGATGCGACCGGAAGAAACCGAGAAGGTGATGACACCTGATGGCTTCTTCCGCACCGGAGACCTGGGTTTCATGACGCCAGAAGGGTATGTGAAGATCGTCGATCGCAAGAAAGACATGATCCTCGTTTCTGGCTTCAACGTTTACCCGAACGAGCTGGAAGACGTGATCTCGATGAACAAAAAAGTTCTCGAGTGCGCGGCGGTCGGTGTCCCGGATGACAAAGCGGGTGAGGCGATCAAGGTCTACATCGTCAAGAGCGACGAAACGCTCACGAAAGAAGAAGTCATCGCTCACTGTCGTGAGCAACTGACCTCCTACAAGATTCCCAAGTATGTGGAGTTCCGCAAGGAGTTGCCTAAGACAAACGTAGGCAAAATTCTTCGCAAGGATCTTCGCGCCGAAGCTCTGAAGGAGTTCCAGAAGACATGAAAGTACTGGTACTCGAACAGACCGCTGAGCTCGCCGAACTGATTGGACTGTACTTGTCCTCCATCAGTTCGGCCGAGGTCACGGCCACCCACCGCACAGAAGACGTGATGGAGGGACTGAAGGCGCCGGTGGATGTGTTCATCTTTAACCAGCAGTTCATGGCGGCCGGAGTGGATGCTGCGTACAAAGAGTGCCTAGCTCGGAATCCCAGAGCTGCCATGGTGATCATTGGTGAGAAAGCGCAGGACGGGCACTATCTTTTACAGTCTTCTAATCTTGTTCAAGAAATCAAAGAGATGACCAAGGCGCCATTTTGGCGTGGTTTATCTGGGAAACCGGCCGAGTTGCCTTTGCCGCTCTCGCCCTATCTCGTTTATCGCTTGGGGGTCTGCCCGGCCGATTTGTTTTTGAAGCTTGGCGATAACAACTGGGTGAAGCTCTTTCATCGCGGCAGTCCTTTCGGCGAGGAAGAGCAAAAGAAGTTTGAGTCGAAGGGCCTGCGCGAGTTCTATGTCCTGGCCGAAGACGTGCAGAAGACCATGGGATATTTCGAGGATCTCCTCAGCGCACTAAAAGCCTCCGAAGACGTGCCGTTGATTGCGGATGCCTCGGAATTCATCTGGCACGCGCTCAAGGAAAACGGTTTCCACGAAGAGATTCAACGGGTCGCTCATCTAGCTGTGAAGCAGTCCTTGGCGGCCGTTCGTAAAGATCCCGAACTCGCGAGCTTCGTGGAGAAAATCTTTCGACCCGAGCACGCGTGGATGGTGCGCCACAACCTCATCATCACACACATCGCTTGTGCCATGGCGACCCAACTGGGCTGGACCTCGGAGCAGACCTACATGAAGATCGCGACGGCGGCCTTGCTGCACGATCTCGCTCTGCCACGGCATGACATGGATGAGGAAATCTGGCTGCTTTCTGCCTCTGGAGAAAAACTCAAAGAGGGCATGGACCCCGAAGTGAAGGCTTTCTTGCAGCACCCGATCGAAGGCGCGCAGATGATCCGCCGGCATAAACTGATTCCACCCGATACAGACAAAATTCTGCTCGAGCATCACGAGCTTCCCGAAGGGGGAGGTTTCCCGCGCGGCCTCACCGCTCCACAGATCAGTCCCTTGGGGGCGGTGTTTATTCTAGCGCATGCGAGTGCGACGATTCTGTTACAGGAAGGTCATCCCACGAAGTGGCGCATGACGGCCCTGCTCGAAAGACTCACGGCCAGTCGTTGGCACGGGGGGCATTTCGGGAAGGCCTGGCAGGCACTGGAAAAGAGCGAACTCTTTCCTAAATAAAATTTCCGAGTGAGGGCCTTTTTAAGAAAGGCTTTTAAGCCTCTGAGAGTACGCTTCGTCGGACCAGTTTTATCGGGGCATTGAAGGCATTTGTCAGAAAAAGAGTTCTATCCGGATGCCTCAAGACTTCTTTAGAATCATAACAAGTTCCAAGAATAGAAGATCAAGGATGATTGTTGCTTGAGAGGGATTTCAAGGTCTCTCTTGGTTCCAAAGAGCGCCTCGTGCAGGGGCGCTTTTTTTTGTCTTTTTTTTTGGAAATCACGGCTTTGTTGGCCACCATAACATCCCCTCTAGTGCTTGGCACAATTTCCCATGCTCTTGCCCAAAACGTTGTTGGTAGATCTCGCGATGATGAACATCAGCAATCTGCCTTGGGTAG
>JAIXOY010000149.1 GCA_027486525.1 Pseudomonadota bacterium | reverse complement strand
TGAGAATGGTGAAGCTCGCTGAGTTTCTCGCTAAAGGTGATCAAACTCGCGCCCACCTTATTCTTCGTCCGCGCGAAGCTGTCACTTTTGCTTTGAAAGATGCCGTCGCGCCGCTACTGGGTGCCGAGTACGATCACGCCTTCCGTTGGGATAACTTAGGTCGTGACGGTCGCGAAGCTCTTTATTGCTCGGAGCTTGTCGCGAAACTTCTCAATCAATTTCTTACGCAAGATCTTCCGACGAAGCTCATGGACTACACTGAGAACCGTGAATCATGGGAGCGCTATTTCCGAGGGGACGTACCCGATGGCCTGCCGGGAAATTCGCCCGCAGACTTCGAAAAATCTTCACAGTTCAAGCGCATAGGTACGTATCAGGATGGTGTATGGAACTGGAACTAACATCTCTCACACTTCCGCTTAAAGTCGTTTGGAAAATTTCTCGTAACGCGAGCACGGAGAAAAATAATTTCATCGTCACTTTGCGGGACGGTCAGCACGTATCTCAATCAGAAGTAGCGCCAAATGTTCGTTACGGTGAGACTCCTGAAATCATCCAACAAGAATTTGCGGAATTTCAAAAGCTCGCAGTAAGCGGGTATGAGAAGGCCTTAGCGGCTCGTGACTGGAAGCACAGTCTGCGCTTTGCCCTTGAGTCTGCTTACGTAAAACTCCAGGCCATGCAGCAAGGTAAGACCCTCGCTGAATTTATCGGCGCAACAGGCAAGCTCGTGAAAGCGACGTCCATGTCTGTGCCGATCATGGATGCGTCTGAAGTTGAGAAATACCTCGCTGATTACCAGCGCTTTCCTTCTCTTAAAATAAAAGTGAACCAAGAGTGCGCCTGGGGTCTCGTCAAAGAGGTCGCACGCTGCGCTCCCGGCAAAACGTTGCGTGTGGATGGTAACGAAGCTTGGACTGATCTCGCAGACTATTTGAAGTTCGAAGAAAATCTCAAAGGCTTGCCGATCGAATTCATCGAACAGCCTTTCCCTGCGGCCCGCAAAGACATGTATCGCGAACTTCATCCGCGTACACCGTATGTTGTGATGGCAGATGAATCCATTGAGGATGACGATAATCTTGCAGAGCTCGCCACCATGTTCCGCGCGGTGAACATCAAGCTCATGAAAACCGGCAGTCTTCTTAAAGGGCGCGACTTTCTTATCAAGGCGCGCTCTATGGGCTTAAAGACTATGGTGGGCTGCATGGTCGAAACAGGGCTCGGCATCTCCTACGCGCTTCACTTAGCTCCGTGGATGGATTGGGCCGACTTGGATGGATTTTTGCTGCTGAAAGAAAATCCCTTCCCCCTCGTTCAAGAGAGAGAAGGGATCGTTAGTCTTACTTAGAGTCTAATGATGACCGTGGCCATGAGCACCGTGTGCATGGCCATGAGCGATTTCTTCTTCCGTTGCGTTACGAACTGTCGTCAACTCAACATCAAAGAACAAATCTTTGCCCGCCATAGGATGGTTCCCATCAACGCTGATTTCATCAGCGCCAAGTTCCGTCACAGTGAAGACGGGTGAGTGCGCGTCTTCGTTAACTTGGAACTGATCGCCGATCTGAAGATTGGCACCAGGAGGGAACTGCGTGCGCTTAACTTTGATGATCATTTCAGGATTGATCTCGCCGTATGCGTCTGCCGCCTTGACTTCGATTTTACGTTTGTCGCCCACGCTCAGGAGAACGAGAACTTTCTCGAGGCCCGGTATGATTTGGTGAGAGTTTTCGAGAAACACTAAAGGCTCGTCGCCCACAGAGCTGTCGATGACAGTGCCGGCCTTGTCGGTGAGGGTGTAGTGAAAACCAATGACTCGTCTGCTCATGGGAACTCCTGTGCTCAGGGTCTTAGCCTGATCAACGACACGCAAATATCTTTATTTTTAAGCAATCCTTCTAACTCTGCGGTCGAGCGAGCTTTGACGGACTGGGCGACGCTTTGAAAAACCTCAGGTTTTAATGAGAAACGATCAGACTCTTGAAGTTGAAGCTCGAAGAGTAAGATGAAGTCTCGCCAAAATTTTTCTTCCACGGCAGCGACGGCGAGCCAATCACCGTCCTTATTTCGGTAGAGAGCGTAGCACGGGTAAATACCGTTATGCAGGAATTTTGTTCTGTTTTGCTCGCGAAGGTTCTTCGTCCAGAAGGGGCGGTAGACTTTAACGATTTCATCGTAAAGAAAAACCTTGGAAATCGCGGGTTTTCCTTCTCGTTGCGCCTGGCGGTGCAGGGCCAATGCAGTGAGCGCTATCTGCTGTCCGAAGCTGATTCCTGCGATTGGAAGGAACGGCGGTGGCAGTGGTGACTGCGTTTGTCCGGCCACATGAAGGTTGAGAAAGCCCGCTTCCGCCAGTGCATTGAGGTCATGCATGGCCGTTTTATGAGTTTGCGAGGCGCCTAGCTCTAAAACGGCTAAGGGTCTCTTAAGTGCTATCAGATCATCATTCGTGAGCCCTAGAAAAACTGCCATCTTGTCAGGCAAACCGTGAATCAAGATGTCGCTTTTGAGAACTTCTTGGCGCAAAAGTTCGCGAGATTCAGTGGCTTTATAGTCAATCCGCAGCAGTCGCTTGTGCGCATTGAGCTCGTTGTACCATTCCACAAAACTGTCATCAAAGTGAGAGAGTCCCTGCTCAAGAAAGGCATCTCGATAAGTCGCATCCTCAACCTTGATGACTTCCGCCCCAAGGTCAGCGAGCAACATCCCGGCCAAAGGGCCTGGCAGGCGTTGGGAGAGATCGAGAACTCTCAGCCCGGCAAGTGGCTTCACTGAACTTCGGCGTCGGCGTTGCTGAATGTCTCAAGCAAAGACAGGAGACCCGTGTCTGTTTTCTCGCACGCGATGCGATTACAAACCTGCCAACTCTCATCTGGGCGATCATGATAGCAAAGTACGAAGCGTCCCAAGAAATGTGAACGCAGACGTTGGAACTCGCCATCGTTCACCCAGGCACGCGGGACTTCAACCTTACGGTAGATGTCCATCGGGTAGGTGAAGGCACGCAAGGCTTCGCCGTGGGCGATCGGATTTGACAGGGCCAACTGGACCCATTCATCCCACTTTTCCCCCCAGAAATCTGTCGGGAGATATTCTGGATAAAGCACGGAGAGGCGGGTGGTTGTGATGATCAAGGTTGCGAGCGATGAGCGGAAAGACTGATCACTCAGCGGCGCACGCATGAATTCACCTTGGGCCGTGGCGGTGAGTGATGGTTCTTTGTCTTTCAAGAATTCGCGCCGAATGAAGTCGAGCGTCTCTTTGGCATTCGTCAAAAACACTTCGGTGCTAGTGACTTCATAGAGGCGTAACTGGCTGTCGCAGAACTGCACGTAGTCTTCTAGGTAGAGTGGCGCTTTGTCAGTTGTGGTGGTGTGGCGAAGCACATGTCGTTGGTTTTTATCGACGGCAATAAACGTTCCTGAGACACCTTCGATGACTTTGTGAAGCAAGCGAAGTGCTTGTTGAGTAATAGCAGGAACACGGCTGTACTGGATCACATCGCAAAGTGCGTTCAAGAGCATGAAGTTCCAGCTCGCGATACCTTTGCGATCAGTGGCCGGTGGAATGCGCATCTTTCGTTCCATCAACAGGGCGTGACGAATTTTGCGAACCACGTCCCAACCTTCCGGTGAGTAATAAGCATTTTTGTGAGCAGGATCAAGCGAGATGACATTGAGACCTTGCTCGAAATTGCCAGCGTCCATCATGCGGAACCATGTTTCCCACTCAGCTTTGTAGTCACCGAGGGTTTCGTCGTTCTTCAAGGTCTGGACGAACTCTTCTTTCGTGAAGGTGAAGTAGAGACCTTCCTGTCCTTCCGAGTCAGCGTCCTGCGCTGACATAAAATGCTCCTGCTCTGAGACCATCTCTGATTCGAGGTACTCGAGGGTTTGCAAAATGCCGTCGTAAAGCAATGGCGATGGATAAAACGGAGTCATCTTCGCGAGGACTTTCAAAAGTCCCGCTTGGTCATAGAGCATTTTCTCGAAATGGGGAATCGTCCAGCCCGCATCAGTGGAGTAGCGGTGCATGCCGCCTTTGAGGTGATCGTACAAACCACCCATCATCATTTTCTCAACCGTGTCGACGACATGTTGACCAAGTTCTTGAGGAATCATTCCTTCAAGGATTTGCTCAGCGGCCCATTCCAAAAAAGCAAAATGGGGGAACTTCGGTGCTTGACCGTAGCCACCATTGGTTTTATCGGCGTAATTCTGAAGGGCATTCATGATGGCTGCTGGGCCTGGAAAGTGACCGTCGAACTGAACCGTCTTTTCCAGCTTCGGTGGTCTGGCGATCTCGGCTAGCATGTTTTTGCCCTGCTCTTCAGCCTGAGCACGATTGTCCTTGAAGACGCCTTTGAGATGGGTCACGACCTCGGTGAATGAAGGCATGCCCTGGCGGGCCACTTTCGGGAAGTAAGTTCCCACGAAAAACGGCAATTGGTCAGGGGTGAGAAATACGCTCAAAGGCCATCCACCTCGGCCAGTCGCTGCCGCCGCTACATTTTGATAGAGATGATCAACGTGGGGGTGTTCTTCCCGGTCGACTTTGATGCAGATAAAGTCTTTATTAAGGAGTTCAGCGATAGTCTTATCTTCGAACGATTCGTGGGCCATCACGTGGCACCAATGGCAGGAAGAGTACCCAATAGACAGAAAGATAGGGCGATCCAGTTCCTTCGCCTTTTTAAGGGCTTCTTCAGTGTAGGGCCACCATTCGATTGGATTCTCAGCATGTTGAAGAAGGTAGGCCGACTGCTCTAGAGATAATTTATTGTGTGACATAATCCCTCGAATTTTGGTCGAGATGGGGGTGGTGGTAACGTAGTTTTTACACCTTATCGTGGGAGAGGGGTGGGTCCTTGGTCAAGCGAATTTGCCATTTAAGAAACCCCTAAGGTAGAGGTTTAGGATGACGAAAGCCAAAAGCGAAGTCGCCCTGGGAACCGATCCTAGCGCCCCACCCAAAAGGTTGTGGCGTTGGCCGGCTAACTGGGAAGCCTACAAAATACCTCTGTTCTCGCTGGTCCTGTTTGGGGTCTTGGCCCTCAAGAGCCTGTATCCTGACGTACTTTCGTTCAAGCGCCATAAGTCTTACCGCTTTCGCGGCAATGCCCTCGGATTCTTTGTAGGAGATTTAAGCCTCTTCACCACGAGCTCCACCGAAGAGGCGGAAGCTCGCGTGGTACAGGTTTTCCCCGACAAACTTCAAAGCAAAGTTCAAAAAGTTATCCGCCCGGTTCTAACCCTTTGTGAAAAACACGAAGTGGATCCGTTTTGGGTACTTTCTGTGATGTGGACCGAATCCCACTTTAAGTTCAAGGCCACCAGTAAGAAGGGCGCCCAAGGACTTATGCAGGTCATGCCTGAGACCTACGCTCACTTGATGAGCCAGATAAAGGAACAGAATATCTCTCTCGAATCTGATCGCGGAGAAGACTATCTCGCAACGGTCTACCCAGAGGCTTACAAAGAAATGGGTTACCACTTGTTAGTTAAGAAATTGCGCAATCTTGAAGTCGGGATTTTCTACCTCAAGACGTTGTTGGTGAGCTTTGATCACAACCATTTTCACGCCACAGTTGCATACAACATGGGCCCCTCTTGGACTAAAGAGCGTCTTCGTACCAACCAACCCGTGGGTCGCCAGAACCATTATCTTAACAAGGTCATGGAAGCCTATATCCACATCACTAAGAATTTGAGCCACAATGCCAACGTCTCCTTCGTCAGCCAGCAATACTAAGCTGAGCGAGTTGCGGGACGACCTTCGCGATATCAATCAGCAGCTCTTCAAAACTTTTCTTGAACGCCGTGTCGTCGTTGCGCAAATCCAGCAACAGAAGAATCGAACTGGGGCGTTCGGGTCTTTCGATTCACAACGTGAGTTGGAATTTTTCCAAGAACTCAAACCAGTTCTTGGGGGTCTGATTGTGCAAGAGCTCCTAGCTTTTTCACTGCTTATGGAAGGGCAGGCGGGTGCGCCGAGCAACTACCCAGCTTGGTCTGAAGGTGTGCATCTTTTGGAAGCCCCAAGTCATAACGAGCATCGACTGAACCCTATTCTTCTGCGAGTTTTACATCCTGAGGCTTTCGCTACACTCAAACTCACTCCACATTTCGGGTTTTTACGTTCGATTTAATGGCCCTGTAGAAATCAATCGCTTATCATGAGGTCCATTGTGAAGGTACCTCATGACTCATAAAGATCCAGTCATCGCTCTCGATGGCCCGTCGGGCTCAGGAAAATCCACGGTCGCAAAGCTCGTGGCCCAACAGCTAGGTCTAACCTACATCGATACGGGCGCCATGTTCCGTTCGGTGGCATTTGCCCTTCAGCACCTTGGAATCGACTTTACGCAGGACGCGCTGACGAGCGAGCAAGAGCAGCAGATTCGCCAGTTTTTCCATGATCATAGATTCTCCTACGACGTCGGCCCTGGGGTTCTCGTCGAGTTGGATAATCTCAACCTGACCGATCGTATTCGTGAGCACCATGTTTCGCGTCTGGCGTCTCAGGTATCGAAGCACGAAGTCATTCGTACTTTTTTGGCCCAGTGGCAGCGCGATATTGTGAAAAACCGTTCGGCCATTCTGGATGGGCGTGACATTGGCACCGTGATTTTTCCCAATGCCGTATTGAAGTGCTACCTGACGGCTTCCTCAAAGGAACGTGCTCAGCGTCGCTTGGGTGAGTTGCAGTCTAGGGGCGAAGAAAGCTTAGATTTCGATACAGTGCTTGCTGATATTGAAGAACGGGATCACCAAGACATGACCCGCGCCATTGCTCCACTTAAACGTGCGTCTGATGCGGTTGAAGTGGATACCACAGGGAAGAGCATTCCTCAGATCGTGGATTTGATCGTTAACGAATGGAAGAAACGCAAGGGAGTTGCATGAGCCGTTTGCCCGCAGCTGTTCGCTTTAAGGAACTCATTTCAAAATTCCAAACGCTCACCCCTGTGCTCGTCATCGGTGACGTGGGTATTGATAAATACACTCACGGCGATGTGAAACGCATTTCTCCGGAAGCTCCCGTTCCTGTTTTGGAAGTGAGCAAAGAGTGGAACAAGCTTGGTCTTGCTGCCAACGTGTCAGACAACTTGAAAAGCCTCACGGTCGCTTCAACGTTGTGTGGCGTAGTAGGTGAAGATACTCGCGCCAATCTTCTGGAAACACTTTTAGAAGAACGCGGACTTAAGACTTGGGGACTGGTCCGTGATACGTCACGCATGACCACCTACAAAGAACGCGTGACCACAGCGACTCAACAAATTTGTCGCGTAGACTATGAAAGTCGTCATGCTCTCAGCACAGACGTCTTACAGAAATTCAAAACTCGCTTGTCTGAATTCTCCTCTGAGCATTCAGGTGTGATTATTGAAGATTACGGCAAGGGCCTTCTCGGACAAGAACTCATTGCTCACACGATTAATGCATTTACTGACGCGGGCAAGCTTGTGACCGTCGATCCGTCGCGTACCACTCCGCCGATTTGGTACAAGGGTGCCCATCTCTTGAAGCCCAATCTCACGGAAGCCCACATCATGGCGGAGGCGTTAGGACACTTCAAAGAACGCAATGTGGAAACCATCGCGCGCATCTTGATTGATAAGCTCTCATTGAAAAAAGTTATCATCACGCTGGGCCCTGAAGGGATGGCGATGATCGACACGGAAGCCGACGGTAAAATGAAAGTGATCCCCACCGCAGCTAACGAAGTGTTTGATGTCTCGGGAGCAGGCGACACCGCCATTTCGGCGATCACCGCCTCATTGCTCGCAGGCGCAACTCTTGAAGAAGCGGCCTGGATCGGCAACTGCGCTGCCGGTGTCGTGGTCGGTAAGCGCGGAACGGCGTTGTGCTCAATTCCCGAGCTTGAAAAATTCTACCAAAACTTGGCCCAGGGCCTAGGAAGTAAATAACATGGCTTCGATTAACGAGATTCTCGATCAATTCAAACAGCAGCTAGCCGCGACCACCAAAGTGGCTGATGTGCTCAACCTCAAGGCACAAATCTTAGGTAAACAGGGAGCACTTTCAGAAATCCTTAAAGGCCTGAAAGATGCCACACCTGAACAGCGTAAAACCTTGGGTGCGGAAGCCAACGTGGCTAAAACTCAAATTGAAGATCTCGTGGGTGCAAAAATCACCACGCTTGAAGCTGCTGAGATCAACGAGACACTGCTCAAAAATAAAGCTGACTTCTCTTTGCGTGACGCAGTCATGGAGAAAGGCCTCCAGGCCGCAGGCATGCACCCTGTGACCATCGTTCAGCGCGAGATCGAAGATATTTTCTTGTCCATGGGGTTTGAGGTTCTTGATGGCCCGCACATTGAAGACGAGTGGCATAACTTTGAAGCGCTTAACATCCCAGCGACTCACCCTGCGCGGGATATGCAAGATACCTTTTGGTTTGAAGACAAGAAACACTTGCTGCGAACCCACACTTCAACCATTCAGGTGCGTGGCATGAAAACCCGCAAGCCGCCGTTCCGTTTCGTGGGACCAGGAAAAGTATTCCGTTGCGAACGCACCGATGCCTCACACGAGATGTGCTTCCACCAGTTGGAAGGGATGATGGTGGGTGAGGACGTTTCTGTCGGTCACTTGATCTACTTCATGAAGACGCTTCTCTCTGAAATCTTCAAGCGCGACGTAGAAGTTCGTCTGCGTCCGGGATTCTTCCCCTTCGTTGAACCCGGCTTCGAACTCGACATCAAATGCCTCATCTGTGGCGGCAAAGGCTGCTCAGTTTGTAAGCAAGTCGGCTGGGTTGAGCTTCTTCCTTGCGGCATGGTTCATCCAAACGTTCTCAAAGCCGGTGGCATCGATCCGGACAAGTACAACGGCTTCGCTTTCGGACTCGGGCTCGATCGCCTGGTCATGATGCGCTATGGGATTGATGACATTCGTCTCATCCACGGCGGCGACCTTCGTTTCAACTCACAATTCAAAACGTTCTAAGAGGTCCTATGCTAATTTCACTTGATTGGATCAAAGACTTTGTTGAAATTCCAGATATGCCGCCTAAAGAGCTGGCTTCGCGCTTTACTCTCACGACAGCTGAAGTCGAGGGCGTGATCGTTTCTGGGGCCGGACTTGAGAACGTGCAGATCGTGCAAGTCTTGAGCAAAAAACCACACCCAGAAGCTGACAAGCTCAACCTTGTGACCTTCGAAACCGGTGCTGGCACTCGTGAAGTCGTCTGTGGTGCTCCCAACGTTAAAGAAGGCATGCGCGTTTTCTACGCACCTGTGGGAACAACGCTACCTAGCGGTCTTACCCTTGAACCCAAAAAGATCCGCGGCATCCTCTCTGATGGCATGCTGTGCTCCTCGACCGAACTTGGTCTGGGCGAAGGAGTTGATGGTCTGATGGAGCTTCCAGCAGATGCTGCTATCGGCACCAAGTTCGCTGCCTACACCAAGCAGAAAGCCGATGTGATTCTCGAGGTCGACAATAAGTCCCTCACGCACCGCCCTGACCTGTGGGGACATTACGGCCTCGCGCGCGAGTTCGCGGCTGCTCATGAAAAGAAACTCAAGACTCCCTACGATTCAACTTGGGAGAAAAAACAGCTCGCACACATTGGCTCAGGAAACGGTCCCGTGACTTTCACGGTGAGTGAGGACAGTGCTTGCTGGGCCTACTCAGGGCTTAATATCAGCGGAGTGAAAGTTGGCCAGTCCCCCGACTGGATGCAACGTCGTCTCACGGCGGTAGGTCTTCGCCCGATCAATAGCCTTGTGGACATCTCAAACTACGTCATGACTGAACTTGGCATGCCGAACCATATTTTTGATGCCGATCGCATAAATGGAAAAAAACTCACCATTCGTCGACAACAAACAGAGGGCAAATTCAAAACGCTCGACGGTCAAGAGCGCGCACTTGCCGGCCATGACACTGTCATCGCTGACGAACTCGGGACAGCGGTACTCGCTGGTATCATGGGAGGAGAGGCGAGCGGAGTGATCGATTCCACCACATGTGTTTTCGTTGAAGTCGCGAACTGGGATCCATCGGAAGTTCGCAAAACATCTGTTCGCCTTGGTTTACGCTCTGATTCCTCTCAGCGCTACGAGAAGACACTCGATTCTCACCAATGCCAACGCACTCTCTTGCGCCTAGTAGAACTCATTCTTCAACTCAACCCAGGCGCTAAAGTTGTGGGTGGTCAGCAGACATGGCAGCGGGAAGCCACACTGGCAAAACCAGTGACTCTTGAGTTCAATCGCACACGCATCACGAAAGTTTTGGGTGAAGATCTTCCCGTCGCTCGTTTGGAAAACTATTTCCGCGCACTCGACTTCGACGTCACAGTCAAAGGTGATGACTTTAAAGTCATCGTCCCGACTTGGCGTACAACCAAAGACATTTCTTGTGTCGATGATCTCGTTGAAGAGATCGGCCGCATGATTGGTTACGATAATATCGTTCCTAAGTCGCCGGTCTTGCCGGTGCGTCCGGTTCGTTTGGCCCCAGGCAAGGTGTTGCTCCGTCGCATTCAGGACTTCATGGTGCTTGAGGCGAAGGCGCTTGAAGTGATGACCTATCCTCTTGTTGGAGCTGACCTTCTCCAAAAGGCTCAGTGGCCTGGAGATCACAATAAACTCGTCTTAGTAAATGCGCTTTCACAAGACCAAGACCGCATGCGTCCGTCTGTTGTACCGTCTGCTCTCGCCATCATGGCTGAGAACCAAAAGAACTACAGTGACTTCGCTTTCTATGAGTATGGCCGTGCCTATTTAGGTTATGAGAATGAGCGCTCATGCTTGTTCTTGGGTCTTTATTCACGCGAGCAGAGTCGCTTCACCGAACTCCTTAATCACACTGAAAAGCTCGTAGGCACGCTGGGGCTTTCAGCAGAGCTATCTCCTAAGCAAGAGAAGTTTCCAAACACTCTCGTACCTTACGAATGGATTGGCTCTCATCCGCATGAGTACGTGAACATTCGCATTCAAGGAAAATTCCATGGTGCTGCGACGACAGTTCATCCCCTCGCGATGAAAGAGTTCAAGGCGAAAGGCTTCTTCAGCTTTGTGGTGATTGATCTCACTGATTTTGAAAATCGTGAGGCAAAAGATAAGACGAAGTACGCTCCGATTGCGAAATTTCCTTCTTCGAGTTTTGATGTTTCAGTCACAGCCGCGAGTGATGTGCCTGCTGCGGATGTTTTGAAAGCGTTGAGTGGTTTGAAGCTCAAGCAATTGAAGAGCGCGAGCATTCTTGGAGTTTATGCATTCTCTGAATCTCAAAAATCGATCACACTACGCACCGTGTTTGAAGATTCGGCCGCTACGTTGACCGCAGAATTCTTGTCGGAAGCTGAGAAACAAGTGGTTCAAACCCTCGAAAAGGCGGGCTTCCCACTCAGGAGCTAAGAGCATTTTATTGGATAATATGAGGGCCCTTTCGAGGGCCCTTTTTTTTTCACTTTCCAACTTTTTCTTGCTTGACGAAATTATCTCTGGCGAATAATCTCACTCCTCACTTCCGCACTTTTTTCCTCACACTTGTTGAGCGAAACTAACTGAGAATTCTCAGAGCAGAAGCTTGTTCTTTTCCATTCAAATAGAGTTTAAGTTTCGAGTGACTTCGGTCATTCGGATCAAGATGAGAAAGTATCCCGTTTTAGTAATCAGGTTGTCGTAAGATCAGCACCGATTTTTTCT
>JAIXOY010000284.1 GCA_027486525.1 Pseudomonadota bacterium | reverse complement strand
GGCCACACCTGGTGTGGGCAGAGGGCCGGTGAAAATCGCGCGGCCACCTTGCGAGCACACACCCGCAGAAAAAGCCTGCTCCAGCATGTAGCACGACAAGCGGGTATCCTTGCCGATGATGATGAGAGGTTTGCGGCCCGAATGTTTTTGAAAGTAGTGAGTCACTGCGCGGCCGAGGGCCATGGCGACTTCGCCTGTCATGGGATGAATATTGGCCTTGCCACGAATACCATCTGTGCCGAATAAACTGCGTTTTGTTGACATGGGTTTTCCCTCTTAAAACAGGTGCTTTAAGGGTACCTTGCTCAGCGAGGCTCTACAAGGATTCTCTTAGGTCGGATTTCTACCAGATGCAGTCGTGGCGGGAGCACTGCGCGCAGGGCCACTTCAATTTTACCCTTCGTTCCTTCCGGCACTTCCGCCCAAACTTGGACGTTCAAATCAGACTTATCAACTCGACGAACCACATCAAGTGGCGCCCAGAGCACCAGCGTGACGGTTTGCTGACGCGCCAACTGCCCTTCGCCCAAGAGACGCACGGGAATTTTCTCTAGCACCAGATTGGCACGCCTGGCCTTAAGGGAGTACTTCAAGGTAGGGCCACTTCCGCGCGTAACGACGAGCCGCTCATCCGGAAGGTTCCATTCAAGATTCAGCGAACTTTGGCCATACAAAGATTCGACTTCCACCGTTCGAGTGGTGACTTCCTTGAGTCCGGCGATCAAGCTACGTGGCCCCACCACTTCCACTTCCGCCGGTCGGACTTGCATTTCTTGCATTTCCAGATCCGTTGGAAGATCTCCGCTCATGGGAACGCGCACCGGAACGACTTTGGAGGCCTTGCGCTCTAGGCGCAGCGGCAGCACCCGGGGCGTGATCTTTTCTACTTTCACACCGAAGGGTAAAACAAAATCTGTGGCACGCAACACCGGCTGGGGTCGCAAGCTATCACGCCAAGGCGGTCGCGACACATCCACCAAAATTTTTTCTTCACGATCCAGCAAGGGACGCATGAAAGCGCGCGGCCCCTCGAGGGTCACCACCACTTCTGAGGGTGGCTTGGCGGCAAAGACGGCGTTGTCCGGCAAAACGTACTGCAGGGTGACCGACTTCTCGATGCGAATGCGAGCCGCATTCAATACGTAAAACCACAAAATGGTGCCCGTGAAGAGGGCCACGATTTTTAAGGAGTGCTTGCGGGACGTGATGTTGAGTTTCATGAGTTCGCCACCGCAGTTTCATGGTGACCGCGCTCATACTGCAGGAGACGTTGGCGCAACCCTTTGCGAAGCGCGTTCTCGTCAACCGCGACTTGAAACACACCTTCGTGGCAGATTTGGACTTTGCCGGTCTCTTCTGAAACCACCACCACCACGGCATCACTGACTTCCGTGACACCCAAGGCCGCGCGGTGACGAGTACCGAAGTGACGATCGACTTCACCGGATTTTGAGAGCGGCAGAAAACAGCCGGCCGATTGGATCTTGCCATCGAAAATGATCACGGCGCCGTCGTGCAACGGTGAGCGCGTTTGGAAAAGTGCATAGAGCACGTCCGAATGCACACGCGCATCGAGACGAGTTCCTGTCAGAGAGTAGTTCAAGAGACCGTGGCTCTTTTCGAAGACGATCAACGCGCCGGTGCGCTCGCGAGCGAGGGCCTGGCAGGCCGCCACCACTTCTTCGATCTGCTGATCGATCTTACTTTTGGAGTTCTTCCCAAGGAATTTCGTCCCCCCGAACGCCGCCAGGGCACTTTTAATTTGGTCCTGGAAGAGCACGATGATGAGGATGAAGAGATAGTCGAAGAACAACTGCAGCAACCAGCTCAAAGCGTGCAGCTCGTAGATGTCCGCCACCCACCACAGCATCGCCATGGCCCCGAGGCCCATCAACATTTGGACGGCGCGAGTTCCCTGGACGATCATCAGCATGCGGTAGACGATGAAACTCACTGCGAGCACATCGAGCAGGTCCAGCGCACGCAGATTTTGTAAGAAGGGTAAAAGGTCCTTCAAGATGGCATCCTCACAAGAGATAATGCCATCTTAACGGACTTTCAAAGATATTCCAGGTGGGCTTAAGCTGCCTTCTTCGACTCGTCGACCACCGCAGGAGCCGCTGGTGCCGCGCCTGGGTTTTTGAGGTTCGCGATAATCTCGTCTGACATGATCAACTTCTTCCGAAGGGCCTCACGAGAAATTCCCATGGAGGTCGCCGCTTTAGACTTATTGCCCTTGTGGCGCTTGATTTCGGCCAAGATCATTTCACGCTCGACGAGGCACACCCGGTCTTTGAGAGCAATGCTTGAGTCATCTGCATGAGGAATATGGTCCAGCTGGCAGCCCCCGTGCTTACTCATATCCAATACTGGAGTGGCTTTGGTGCCTAGCTCTGTGATGATGTGGGTCTTCGGGTTATACAGCACGGCCTTCTCGATCGCCTGCTCCATCTCGGCCACGTTCCCGGGCCAGTTGTACTGATTGAACATTTCTTTGAGTTCTGGTGAGAGCTCTTTCAACAAGAGGCCCTGCTTGCGGCACTCTTTTCGCAAGAAGTACGCCACCAAATCTTCCACATCCGGCTTCCGCTTACGCAAAGGTTCGACGGCGATTTCTGACGTCGACATGCAATGCAGGAGATCCGGATTGAAGTGACCTTCCTCCACCATGACTTTCAAATCATGAGAGGACGTGGCGATCACGCGCACATCAAGACTGATCTGGCTGCCCTCCACACGACGCTCGCGCAAGACGTGAACGAGTTTCTGCTGAAGCGCGATCGGCATGTGACAAATTTCACCGAAGACCACAGTGCCGCCGGCACAGGCCTCGAGCTTTTCGAAAACTTCTTTCTCGAGATGGACTGGGTCCACGCCTTGGCAGTTCACTTCATGGTACGGGTGCAAGCCGCGCTTGCCTTCGACGTGAATGATGCGACCCAGGAGGCGCTTGCCAGTACCCGACTCACCAGTGATGAGCAACGGACTGTCGATGTCTTTGAGCTTCACGATGGACTTACGAACGTCGCCCGTCACCGGAGAGCGGCCGATCCACGCGTGCTCACGATCGTAGGGCGTCGAGAAGCGACGGATGAGTGACTTCTCTGAGATCGGATTGAAGTTGTGGAACACCGATGAACAGATGAGGGTTAACACCTTCATCGTTTTTTCATCTTCCGCGGTGAAGCGGTCTTCGTTCCGCTTGTTCAAGATCTCGATGACGCCGATGATCTTGTCTTCGCGGTTGTGGATCGGCGCACAGATGATCGACTTCGTTTGGAAGCCGGTCACTTTGTCGATCTCTTCGGAGAAACGCACTTTGTCCGTCTTGCAGTCGATGTTGAGGGACACGCCAGTGGTGAACACACTGCCGGCGATGCCTTTGCGGTAATCGAACTTCAGCATCTCTTTCGGGATACCCAGAGCCGCGACGGCTTCAAGCTCGTTCGAGTCAGGATTGATCAAGAAGATCGTCGCGCGCTGAGCGGTCAAGATGCGCGTGATCTCTTCCAGCATGTTCTCGATGAATTTTTCTTTGTTCCCAAACTGCGTGATGTCTTTGAAGAGTGACAACAGCAGCGAGAACATCTCGAAGCCCTCTTCCGCAGAAGAGAAGCGTTCCGTCAGCGCGAGTGAAATCAAGCTGTCTTTCAAGCGTTCTGGTGGCAGGCTATTAATATACTGCTCGATGAACCGCTTCATCGGCGGGAACTCTTCTTTGTCGAGTTCGGCACCATAACTCATCAGCCCTTCTTCGGACGCACTTTTGGCATTGAAGGCGCGCACAATCGTGACGCTGAATTCATGGCGGAAACGTTTGAATTGAATGGCACAGCGAACGGTTTCACCGACGGCGATGCGAGCTTGCGTGGTAAATCCGAGACCCGTCATACTGACGTCGAGGAGTTTGACTTTATCGAGTGGTCGGTATTTCCCGTATTCGTCTTCTTGGTCGACGAAGAAGAGGACATCATCGCGGGATTCCACCGGTACCCGGAATGACTGGTAGTACTTGAACTCGGCGAGGCTGGTAAGCATAGTGGTTCCCCTTTCAACATGGTCTAGTGCCCATATCGGTTGGCAGCGGGAAGAACTTGAGTAGTCTCGCCAACTATAAAGAGTTTCAGGAGTTTAGTAGGCCCTTCAAGAGATCGCCGGCGAAATTGCGGCCGGTGACCGCCTCGAGCTGTTCAAATCCAGGGACGGTATTGATGTCGCTGATGACTGGTCCGTGGGCCGACACTAAGATGTCGAGGCTCAACACATGGGCCACCGGCCGGGCCGTGATCTGCTCGATCAAACGCTTCAATTCAACGGGCCACTCAGCGAGCAGTAGTTCACGGGCTTCGCCCCCTTGCGCGAAATTCGCCACGGCCTTGGCAGAACTTCGTTCCAGCACGGCCCAGACTTTTTGACCCAAGAGCGTGATGCGATACTCGGGGCCTTGCGCCACACGAGGTT
>JAIXOY010000146.1 GCA_027486525.1 Pseudomonadota bacterium | reverse complement strand
GAGCGAGAGTTTTTTTATCAGTCTTTTTAAGGTCGTGCGTCTTCTTCACTTGCATGAGCAGCTCCAGCGATTCCGTTGATTAGGAAAGACTGAAATTTTAACACAAAGAAAGCGCTGGAGACAATCAATTGAGCGTTGCGTCTACTTAATCAAAGTGTGGTCCATGAAGGCGACCCCCCACTCCATGTACTCCAGCGGGCTCGCCTCTGTGTTAACGGGACGCAGGGGCAGATGCGAATGACGTGGCAGCTCCGGAAATACGGAGGCCGGCAGTCGCACTTGTTGGCGATGAGGTACGAGGATGAACACCACTCGCAAGAAAGGTGCTTCCGGTGTGATCTTGACAGGTAAAGCTGCATCAAGTTGCGCGTTGAACTGTGGGTAAACACAGTAGACCGGCTCCTGAGGGATTTTCTCATCCCAGTGCTCTCTGAAGTCTTGCATGGCGAGCGCACTGAAGCGCAGCTCTCTGAGTTCTTGCACCATCCCCTCGACGAGTCTCTCACGATCTACGCACCAGCCGGCACGAAATTGCATGGCCGTGTGAGGCAGGCGGGCATCGTAAAACAGGTAGTCGTAGCGCACGTTCTCCACCCGGAACGCATCGGTGGTGACCAGTCCCTCCCAGCTGGCGTCCTTGAGCCACGGTGTGGTGGCGAGGAAACTCGCCCCATTGCTGGTGTCAAACGTCATGCGAAAGCTCGCCAGTTTCACGCCGCTGTTTTTCACGTAGACGTTTGGCTTAGCCGCGAAGACGCCACCTTGCCCAGGATAATGGTGGGCCTGGACTCCCGGGTACTGCCACATTCCGGGATAGTTAAAGTTCGGATAGGTCATGCGCCCTTGCTGGGCCCACCAGGGGGAATAGGGGTTATGTCCCCAAGGTAGCTGCGTTTGAGGCATCATCCACGGCATGGTTTGCATCTGGCGCTGATAGTAGGATTGGTGGCAAACGAAGCAATCTGCCGGAACCTGGGGGTAGGCCTGGTAGAGTGGTGCACAGTAGAGGCCGCCCTGCGGGTGGGAGAGCCGAGCTTGTCCCTGAGGACAAGTCATCATTGCCGACGCCCACGCCCCGGAGCTTACAAGCGTGAACACGAACATCGCAATCAAAGCTCTCATGGCTTCTTCTCCCTAAGCTGAAGCTCCAGGAGGACATCTTTGTCCCCGACTCGTACCGCTCGCTGCTCTGAACAACCTTTTTCGTTCGACACCGCCACAAGGTAGTCCCCAGGCAAAACGTAGAATTCGAAAGTGCCGCGCTCAGGCACTGCGGTATGGAGGAGGAGTTCTTTTTTGGCGAACTCCGATTCATTTTTTGAGAGCCACACCATGGTCTTGCCGGCCCGGCAGCTCTCATCAACCTGGACACGACCTCGTATCCCTAAGGCAAAGGCGGGAGCTGATAGTAAAAACAGAATGATGGACAAGTGATTCATACGGATTAATTTTCGGATAAATCATCCACTTTATTTAGGATGGGAGGCGTCATACAAAATCGCTCAAGATTCTTTTTTGCCTCCCTATTGTCTGCTTTACGGCCCAGGTTTAAAGTCTTGAAAAGACGTTATTACACTTGCCCCTTTAGGAGACCCGCTATGAAAACCGTCGCTCAAGGTTTTTATCAAGACCCGCGCATTCAGCAAGCCAAAGATCTGCTGCGTGACGCGATCATCGATCATCAAAAAAATCTCACCGGCGTGAAAGCTGCGGACCCAGCGCTGAAAGACGACTATCTCGCGACGTTGAAAAAATTTGGTGATCAGCGCGGTGGCGCACTTTTCTACCAGTACCTCGGCAGTGGCATCGGCAACGGCGCGTTGGTGGAACTCGCCGATGGCTCGGTCAAATACGATTTCATCACAGGCATTGGCGTGCACTACATGGGCCACTCCAACGCACAGATGACCGGAGCTTTAGTCGACGGTGCCATCAGTAACACGGTGATGAACGGCCACCTTCAGCAGAACGTCGACTCGGCTCGCCTCGTGGACGTGTTGTCACAAGAGGCCTGCAAGTACGGCGCGCTCACGAAGAACGTCTTCCTCTGCACCTCCGGTGCGATGGCGAACGAAAACGGCATCAAGCTCATCTTCCAGAAACGCTCACCAGCTTCACGCCTCTTCGCGTTCGAGAAATGTTTCGCCGGTCGCACACTGGGCATGGCGTGGGTCACAGACAAGGCGGCCTATCGTCAGGGTCTGCCGAAAACCATCGACGTGGATTACATTCCCTTCTACTGCGAGAGTGATCACCAGGGCTCCATCGAGGCGGCGACGCGCGCGATGAAGAAAGCCATCGGTCGGTTTCCGGGCCAGCACGCCGGCTTCATCATGGAACTCATCCAGGGTGAAAACGGCTCGTGGGTGGGCAACACGGAATACTTCGAAGCGCTCATCAAGGTCTGCAAAGAAAACAACATTTCGGTGTTCGCCGACGAAGTCCAGTCCTTCGCGCGCACGCACGAGCTCTTCGCGTTCCAACACTTCAAGCTCGACAAGCACGTCGACATCGTCGCCATCGGTAAGAACTCGCAGGTCTGCGCGACCTTCTTCACCGACGACCACAAGCCGAAGCCCGGCCTGATCTCGCAGACGTTCACCGGTTCGTCGACCCAGATCAGCAGCAGTCTCTGGATCCTCGACCAGATCACCAAGGGCGGCTACCTCGGAAAAGACGGGAAGATCGAACAGCTCCACCAGCGCTTCAAGGGCCACCTCGATAAGATGGCGGCGAAACATCCCAGCAAGATCAAGGGCCCCTGGGGCATCGGCGCGATGGTGGCGATGACCCTCTTCGAGGGTGACGAAACCAAAACGAAAAGCTTCACCATGAAACTGTTTGAAAACGGCGTGCTCTCCTTCATGGCCGGCTCAGCACCAGCGCGCGTCCGCTTCTTGATGCCCGTGCTGGCGGTGAAGATGGAAGACATCGACAACGTCTGTGCGTTGATTGAAAAAACACTCACCGAGATGGAGTAGCCTTGTTCATCATTCGACCGATCGAACAAAAAGACCTCGATAGATTGATGGAGCTCCTGAAGGACTCCGGTCATGGCCTCACGACGCTTCCGAAAGACCCGGAGGTCTTGAGGAAGCGCATCATCCACTCCGAACGCAGCTTCACGCAACGTGACGAGCGCGCCCGCGGCGAAGACTACCTGTTCGTGATGGAAGAGATTTTTACCGGCAAACTCGTCGGCGTCTGCGGCATCATTTCTAAGATTGGTGGCTTCGAGCCGTACTACTTCTATCGTACTGAAACCCATCACCATGAAAGTAAACAAGTGGGCGTAAAAAACGACATCGTGACTTTGCACTTCCACTACATCCATAACGGCCCCGCAGAAATCTGCTCTTTGTATCTCAATCCGGAGTTCCGGAACGCGCAAAACGGTCGCTTCCTCTCGCTCTCCCGCTTCCTCTTCATGGCGGAGAACCGTAAGTACTTCGAGCAAGAAGTCATCGCCGAGATGCGTGGCATGGTGAATGACTCGGGTCACTCGCCGTTCTGGGATGCGGTCGGTGCTCACTTCTTTAAGATCGAGTTCCCGGAAGCCGACTCCATGTACATGAAGAGCAAGAAGTTCATCGAAGACCTGATGCCGAAGTCTCCGATCATCGTGAACCTTCTCCCCGAAGAAGCGCGCAACGTGATTGGTAAGGTTCACCCGAACACGGAACCGGCCAAACGCATCCTTGAGCAGGAAGGCTTCAAGTACGCGGGCATGGTGGGACTGTTTGAACCTGGGCCCGTGGTGATTGCCGAGATCGATAAGATCCGCACCATCCGCGAAAGCATCGTGGGCGTGATCACCGAGATCAGCGATAAATCGTTCCGGTCGGAGACGTACATCATCGCTCGCACCGGTGCGAAGTTCCGCGCCACGCTGGGTGGCGTTGTGCAACTCAAGACGGGGGGCTTGAAAGTTTCTAGTGTAACCGCGGCCGGATTGAAGCTGCGCCTCGGTGACAAGATTCGCTTCTCGACATTTAAGCCCAAAGAAAAAAAGAAAAAAACCGCTTCGAAGGCGGTCCCAAAAAAGAAGAAGAAATGATTCTTGCGCTGCTGCTGTCGACTTTTGTTCATGCTCAAACCGACGTCCTCGTCGGGCAGTACTTCCACGCCCGTGCCGAAGCCGATTTCGCGCAGTATCTAGATGACCGCGGCGTGAGCATGCAAGAGGCCACCACCCTCGATGAAAAAACTGTGTGCTCGTTCACTCGCTTAGAAGAGTTTGGCCCGCAGCTGGAGGACATTCGTCTCTCCGCTCAGAAAATTCTCAAAGACCTCAAGTCCGGCGGCGATGACTGGCGCCGGAAAAGCATTTACGGAGACACCAGTAAGGCGCTCATGAGTGAGGCCCAAGCGACGGACTATGCCGTGGAGCGGTTGCGGTTCGCTCGCCTTGAAGCCTTCGGTCGCCTCTCAAAATTGGCAACCACTTGTCTGGATATTTTCCGTCGTGATCCCACGGGCGCCCATAAATCAGCAGTTGCTCCGCGCTTCCGGGTCGAGTCAGTTCAGAACGTCACCCCTGCTCTGTTTTGCAGCGTAGCTGTGAGATACTGGAAGGACATTAAGCAGGACCTCCATCCTGCGTGTTTAATCCCAGAGGATTAAGTGAAGACAGCGCTTCTCATATTCGTTTTTTGCTCATCCGTCCTCGCGGATAGCTTTCCCAATCGCGACTACCGCTCGATGGAAATGAAGGCGAAAGCACTGCTCATTGGTCACGACCTTTCCAAGGCCGGCGGCAAAGACGATCGCTTCGATGGGGCCAAAGCACTGCAGGCCTGCGATCAAATCGACAAAGATCGCACGGCCCAGTTTGCAGAGATGAAAGAACGTCGAACGCAGGCAGCGAAAACAGACCCCGGTTGGGAAGAGACCTTAAAAACGCGATGGGGCTGGGATAAAAACCTCACCATCAATGAAGCCATACGAGCCCAAGACAAAGACTGGCAGGAGTTGTCTGAGGTGGCCCTGCCTTGCAAGGACCCCGACTCCCTGACACTCGTGAATAATGTGGTGAGTGACTTCAACGCCGCTGACGACGCCCCTCTTAATCTTTGTGTGCGCATGGTGAAGGCGCTACGCAAGTCAGGCGTCTGTGGCCGTCCCCCACTGGGAGCTACTGCCCCTTAGACGTCGACTCAAAAATCTTGTCAGCACTGGCCGCGACGAACCCTTGATACAACTCTCCAGTGGGCAACGGGTAACGACGAGCGAACTCGTAGTAACACGCAGGGACGGTTTGCACTCCATCGCTGAACTGGACGTCGATGTTATTCGCGAGAGTTGACGACTGCTCTAAGAACACCGCGGGTGTACCTTTGATCTCTCCCCCACTGGCATTCAACTTCACGCCCTGTTCTTTCAAGAAACTATTCAAGCCCTGGATGTCCTTGAAGCTCTTGAGTGCGTTGATGAAAACGGTGAAGTGATTAGGGCGGTAACCGAAAGCGGCAAGCCAGCCGGCGTAATCGGATTCTTTCATGAGTTTTTCGTAGGTCGATTTGCTGACATTCCACGGGCGTCCTACTGACGAGAAGTCAAAAGTATGCTCAAGTCCCGCAGGGATCTGGGCGACCAGCTCGTTAATCGTCGTGCGCAATTCAGACGAGAACTCCTCTAACTTCAGCTCTGAGATAAAGATCTTCGGAAGAGTTTTGTCCGGGTGCTCATAGTGCTTGGCGTAGAGTTTCTTCTCGGGAAAATGATAATCGCCGCCGTACTTGTAACCGGAAGCAACGAAAGGCGCTGCAATCACATCCAGCGTCAGGCGCGGATGGTTGAAGGTGCGAAGCGCAATATGGTCGTTTAAAACATTATCCCCTCGAGCTATGAAGAAGTTGTAAATCTTCTGCGCCAGCGGATTGATCGCTACGTAGTCAGTCCACATTTTGTCCAACAAGGCCGGTAAGGTTTTCGCCATGATTTTTGTCTCCTCGAGAGTCAAAGCTACCTCGGAAACGTTAGAACTTCCATCCTAAGAAGAGTATGATGAGCGTCATCATACTCAAGGATGCTCCATGGACATGGTACTTAAGGGAGACTACTTTGACGGCCAGTGGCATAGCCCAAAAGGTGCGTCAGACGAAACTCTCCTCAAAAAAAGCCCTGCTGATTTAAACCGCACGCTCTGGGAAGCCCACGTTTGGCACAGTCATGCTGATGCCGTTGTTCAGTCGGCCCAGAAAGGTTTCGAGGTCTGGCGCAAATTCTCACATGAAGAACGCAGCGCTGTGATTCGCCGCTACCAAGAAGCCGTGAAGAAACGCGGAGAAGCGATTGCTGAAGCTCTCGCTTGGGAAGTAGGCAAACCCCTTTGGGAAGCCAAGACGGAAGCCGCCGCCCTCGTGACGAAAGTGGATGTCACACTCGGTGACTCGTGGAAGCGCATCGAAAGAAAAACCATCAAAGACGTCATGCCGAAAATTGATGGGCACACCATCATGAAACCCATCGGTGTCGCGTTTGTCATCGGCCCCTTCAACTTTCCCTGCCATCTCGCTAATGGACAAATTCTCGCAGCACTGACTGCTGGCAACAGCGTGATCTTCAAGCCCTCAGAAAAAACCATCTACAGCGCGCAGTTGATGATGGAAGCCTATGCGGAGGCCGGTTTTCCACCCGGGGTGATTAACTTCATCAACGGCACCGGAGTGACGGCCGGAAAACTCACCAGCGATGCCCGCGTGCGCGCGGTGTTCTTCACCGGATCCCGCGCCGTCGGCAAAATGATCTTGAAGAACACTCACCAAGACCTCAAGAAGATGGTGGCGCTCGAGCTCGGTGGCAAGAACTCGTCGATCATTCACCACGACGCTCACATCCCTCATGCGATGCCCGAGTTGCTGCGTTCATGCTTCCTCACATCTGGTCAGCGATGCACATCGACCTCCATGATCCTGGTCCACAGAAAGATCGCTGATCAGTTCATCGATGAGTTCAAGAAGATCACCCAACGCATTCGAGTGGATCACCCGGTCCTCAGCGAGCAGCCGGCCTTCATGGGCCCCGTGATCGATGCCCAAGCCGAGAAGCTGTACTTAGATTTCTGCGCACAAGGGCTCAAAGAAGGCGCGCAGGAAATCATCGCGCCGACAAAACTTGAGATGAAGTGGCCAGGCCACTATGTCTCCCCTTCGCTCCATTACCTAGAGAAGGCCGATCTCAAGGGGAAGTTCGTCCAAGAAGAGATCTTCGGACCGAATGCCTGCTTCCTTCCCTACGATGAGATCGAAGAAGCCATCGCCGCCGTGAATTGCACAGAGTATGGACTGGCGGCTGCGGTCTTCACCCGTGACGCTGGCATCTTTCAGCACTGCCTGCGTGACATCGATGCAGGACTCATCAACCTTAACCGCTCGACCGTCGGGGCGACGGCGCGCTTGCCCTTCGGCGGCGTCAAAGATTCTGGAAATTTCAAACCCGCTGCCGTGAGCATGATCGATCACTGCGTGCACACCGTTGCCGCGCTCGAAACCACCGACGACACCAGCTCACAGATGAGTGATGTGGTAGGTCTCAAGGATTAAATGGAAGCCGCTGCGCCCTCCGAAGCCGACATCATCAAACGCGAGAACATGCTCGTGTACGTGCTGGGCGCCATCCAGTTTGTTCACATCTTAGATTTTGTGATCTTGATGCCACTGGGGCCCATGCTCATGCGGACGTTCAACGTCACCCCGTCGCAGTTCGGTTTGCTCGTCTCGAGTTACACCTTCGCCGCTGGCATCTCGAACTTCCTTACCTCGATCGTGTCAGATCGCTTCGAGCGCAAGCGCATGCTGCAAATATGTTTCGCGGGGTTCCTGGTAGGAACATTGCTTTGTGCCTTCGCCCCGAACTTCTATCTCCTGCTGGGGGCACGGATTTTTGCCGGAGCTTTTGGTGGCGTCCTCAACGCTGTGGTCTTCGCTCTGATTGCTGATCTCATTCCACCGCAGCGCCGTGGCGCCGCCACCGGGGTGGTGATGTCGGCATTTTCCATTTCCAGCGTCGTCGGTGTGCCCATCGGCCTCGCGCTGGCGGAATGGTTCGACTGGCATGCGCCGTTTCTCTTTATCGTCGCCGTTGGCGCTATCTTTTGGCTTCTCGCCAACTACTGCATTCCGAAAGTAAACAACCGCGCGGAGCCACGCTCACCGAAGGAAACACTTAGGCAGTTTGTGAAAATCGCCGTGGAACCTAAGCACATCCAGGGCTTCTTCATGACCTCGAGCTTGGCCTTCGGTATTTTCATGATCATCCCATTCCTTTCGCCGTCCATGGTGCGAAACGTAGGACTGGCCGAGAGTGACTTGAAATATATCTATCTCTGCGGTGGCGCGGCCACAGTGTTTTCCGCCCGCTGGATTGGCCGCCTCTGCGATCGCCTGGGCTGCTTTAAGGTCTTCACCGTCGTCGCCGGCATCTCTTTCGTTCCCGTCGTATTGATAACCCAACTTGGAGTCACGCCGCTTGTCCTCGCCTTGTGCGTGAGCACGCTCTTCATGATGACGGGCTCGGGCCGCTTTATTCCGGCGATGACGTTGCTGTCGCTTGTGATTGACCCGAAGAAGCGCGGCACCTTCATGGGCCTAGAAAATGCCTTCCGGCAGCTCGCCTCCGGCGCTGCCTCGCTGGTCGCGGGCCTCATCATCTACGAAGGTGCCGGTGGAAGACTCGAGCGTTTCGGCATCATCGGCCTCGCTTCCGTGGCCTTCACTCTCGTGGCCTGGTTCTTTGCACGTAAGATCTCCCGGGACGCGGGAGTTTCCTAGTGCGTGAATCCACCAAGGCCCTGCTGGCCGCGATCCTGGCTTTTAGCTGCTGGGGGCTCTTTCCGATTTACTGGAAACTCTTTCCGGAGCTGTCTGGAGAAAGTCTCTTCATGCAGCGACTCTTCTGGAGTGTGGCCACGTTGATGATCGTCATTCCTCTGAGTGGCCGCACGGGCGGAGTGAAAGCTATCCTAAGCGACAAGCGCCGTTGGTGGTTGTTGCTTTCGGCCGTGTTGATCGCGACCAATTGGCTCATCTACGTGGTGGCCGTGACCCAAGGTCACATCCTGGAAGCCAGCATGGGATATTTCCTTAATCCACTTTTGAACGTCGTCATCGGTTGGATGTTTTTGAAAGAAACTTTGCGGACGGCCCAATGGCCAGCGGTCGCCCTCGCCGCGATGGGTGTAGTGTGGATGGCCCTGGCATCGGGCCTCGCGGGTTTTCCCTGGCTGGCCCTCTCGCTCTCCATCACGTTTGCTTTTTACGGTGTCATCCGGAAACTCACGCAGGTCGGCTCACTGGAAGGATTGGCCTATGAGACAGCGGTGGTCTTCCTGCCATTCTTGGCCTGGTGGCTGTGGAGCGGCGGTAGCATCGCCGATGACTTTGATCGCATCGGTGGGCTGAAGCTGTCGATCCTCGCACTCTCCGGCGTCATCACCTGCCTCCCGCTGGTGCTCTTCGCCTATGCCTCTCGTCGACTAACCCTGCAGTCCCTGGGGTTCACCCAGTATCTTTCGCCCAGTCTTAAGTTTTTATGTGGTTGGGCGCTCTTTCATGAACCCATGTCGGCCGCTCGCTGGCAGGGCTTCATGTTCATCTGGGCCGGTTTGATCTGGTACACGATCGAGCAGATCATACAAAAAAGAAAAAGGCCGGTGCCACCATCGGTAGCACCGGCCCCTGAAGTCTAGATCCTAGAAACCGAACAAAGAGATATCACCATAGACGTCTACTGCTGTCGGACGACCGATCGGTCCACGTCCTGGGCGGCCCGGACGACCAGGGCGACCCGGGCGACGATTGTCGCCTCCGCCAACGCTATCACCTACGATGCGGATGTCTTGAACGCAACGGCTGTTGCCGGGCATATCAAGAGTAATGCGTGAACCTGCTGGGTAGATGCCTGGACGAACTTGGCCAACACCCATGTTCGTTGGGCGACCCGTGATGTCTTCGAAGCGCACGATCAACTGACGCAAGTTAAGGCCATCACCACGAACCACAAATGTGATTGAACGCAAACGTTGGTCGCGGGGACCTTCGCATGAGTTGATCCGAACCCCATCGCCGCGGTCACGGTCGCCAACGACGAGTGTTCCGAGGAAACGGTTAGCAGCGAAAGCTGACGTGGCCGACAGAGCGAGGATTGCAATGAGGATGAGTTTTTTCATATGTTCTTCTCCTTGAGTGAAGTGAAGGCAACTTAACCCAATTCAGAAAAAAGTGTGAAAACTGAGTAAAACTTACCCACCGATGTCTAAAACTCTGTCTTTTTTAGAAGTTTCTACTCCGACCGGCAGCGCTTCCAGCAGGGTCTTTTTTAAGGCCATCGTAATAGATGCTTTGAGGGCAAAGGGGCCCGTTACCAGGCTGATCTCTCTGACCGGCCGTTTGCCCTTAAGAGGACGCAGGCGCTTTTGAATGTCTTTCGAGAGATGCGGTATCGCCAATTCAGGGACGACCGTAAAACCAGGCATACTTTCGAGCAAATTCACCAGCGTCTCGATGGAGCCGCCTTCGAAGAACACCCCCCGGTCAACCAGAACCTTCGCTGGGCGACACAACTGCAGGACCTGTGATCGTAAACAGTGCCCTTCTTTCAAAAGCCAAGCCTCTTCAATCTTGAGATCCTGCTCACGCACTTCTTTTTCTTTCAACAGTGGATGGCCAGGAGAGAACAGTAACTGAAATCCTTCATGGAACAACACGTCTTCCTTGATGTCTTTGAGATCAAGCGGTGTGGCCAGGATGCCCGCATCGAGCTTGTCTTCGCGTAACATCGCCGCAATTTCATCGGTCTGATATTCGAACAAACGCAGCTGAACTTTCGGCCAGGCCTGGCGAAACTTTTCTACGAAGTGTGGCAGCAAATAAGGTGCGAGTGTTGGAATCACGGCCAAGCTGAATTCGCCGGCCACTTCCTGGCGCACACTCCGCGCCAATTCTTCTAAGGCATCTGAGCGATGGATGACCTCTCGGGCCATCTCCAGGACTTTCTTCCCAAGGGCCGTAGGCTTCGTGGGGGTTGCCGAACGATCGAAGATGATGACCTGCAGATAGTCTTCTAGCTTTGCGATTTGCATACTTAGCGTCGGCTGAGTCACAAAACACTCGCGCGCGGCCTGGGCAAAATTATGGCAGCGCTCGACCGCCAGGATGTATTTTAACTGTGTAAGTGTCATGCTAGTATTCAAGCACGTTAGTCTCGCGAGGTCGATATGTTGCCACTGCTTCTTTGCATCGCTCTATTCGTTGGCTCGTTGCTGCCATGGCAGCCGATCGTCAACATACGTCTAGGCATGGAGCTCCAATCCCCGCTTTGGAGTGGCTTCATTAGTTTCTTAGGCGGTGCACTTCTACTTGGCACCCTCGCGTTGTTGCAAGGGCAGGTGTCTGAGCGCGTGCATAAAATCACGTCCGCAGTGCCTTGGTGGTCGCTCACCGGCGGCGTGCTCGGTGCCAGCTTTGTGATCGCTTCTATCTTACTGGTTCCTCGCATCGGTGCCACCACCATGAGTGTGGCCTTTGTTTGTGGTCAGCTCATGATGTCGGTCGCCATGGATCACTACGGTTGGGGCGGCCTCACCATTCGTCCCGTCGACACAGCTCGCATCATCGGCATCGCCCTCCTTCTCAGCGGGATGTTTCTTGTGCTGAGACCTGCGCATGCGCCTTGATAAGGTCAGCCTCAGTTTTGATCAGCGTGGGATTGCAGGAGTGCATGATCTCACTTTGCATCTGGAGCCGGGAGAAATTTTTGGCATCATGGGCGCGAGTGGTGCTGGCAAGACGACGCTCCTCAAACTTCTGAGCGGAGCGCTTTCACCGGACAGTGGAAAAGTCATTCCACCAGAGCGCTCTGCTCATATGGATATGAATTCGCATCTCTCGAGTCCGCTCAATCTCCAAGACTGGTTGATGAGTGCAGTGAAGCGGTCGCTTTCTGATGAACAGAAACTCCAGTGGGCCCGGGATCTCGCCGATACCTTTGAATTTCCCATGCAGCTTAAGCGCCGACTTGATGAAGTCTCCGAAGGCCAGCGCCAGCGCGCCCGTCTCGCCTATGCCTTGATGGATGCGCCGGAACTCCTCCTACTCGACGAACCCTTTGCCCACCTCGATGGCCCGCTACGTGAAGAACTGTTGAAGCTCCTGAAGACCTATGTCAAAAGTCGCGGCATGACGGTCGTGTGGGTCACGCACATGCGTGATGAGGCTTTGTCGTTGAGTGATCGCTTGGGCATTCTCCATTTCGGAAAATGGGAACAATTGGGCACACCGGCAGAAATTTTCTGGCGACCTAAAAGTTTAGTCGTGGCGAAACTGATGGGTCACCAGAATCTAGTCACCGTCACGCGCGCGAATCCCAACGAGCACTGGCAATCACCCTTCGGCCATTGGCATTCACAGGGTGTGGCCGCGAGTAAAACCCACTGCGTGCTCTCGCTTCCGCCCCATGCTTTCCGATTGAACGAGCAGGGCCCCTGGCAGGGACAGGTGCTGGAGACACGCTTCCTTGGTCACCGCAGTGAACTCGTCGTAAGTGTTCATGGGCAAAACTGGCATCTCGCCTACCCTGGACTTGGCTTAAACCAGCTGCAAGTCTCTGATATTTGTCGTTTTTCTGTCGATCTTTCTCAGGGCGTTGGCATCGACTGTCTGTGATCAAAATGGTAACTAGTTTGCTATGGCGGTCACCTACTTCGACAAAGAAACATACCAGCGTAAGCCCGAGTGGCTGAAAGTTCCGTTGCCTACCGGCGATGACTTCAAAGATATCCGCGACAACCTTCGCAAGAACGGTCTCTCGACTGTTTGCGAAGAAGCCAAGTGCCCGAACATTTCTGAATGCTGGAGCGCTCGCACGGCGACCATCATGATTCTCGGCGACACCTGCACACGTGCTTGTAAATTCTGCAACGTGAAGACCGGCAACCCCAAAGGTTTTATCAATCACGACGAGATTCCAAATTCTGCCAAGATGGTAGGCATCATGTCGCTTAAGTACGTGGTGATCACGAGTGTCGATCGTGATGACTTAGCCGACCACGGCGCCGGTCACTTCGCGGCCGTCATTCGTGAAGTAAGCCATGTGCACCCTGAGACAAAAGTAGAAGTGCTCATCCCCGACTTCGCTGGCATACCCGAACACATGCACACTCTCGCGAGCGCCAAGCCCTTCGTGATCGCACAGAACATCGAGACCGTTCGTCGCCTCACCCATCCGGTGCGCGACCCGCGTGCCGGCTATGATAAAACGCTCGCGTGTTTGGACTTCTACAAGAAAAACTATCCTCAGATTCAAACCAAGACGTCCCTCCAAGTCGGTCACGGCGAAAGCTGGGATGAGATCCAAGAAACACTTGAGGATCTGCGGAGTATTGATTGTGACATCGTGACCTTCGGTCAGTATTTGCAACCATCGAAGCGCCACCTTGATGTGAAGAAGTTTTACACGCCAGAAGACTTCAACGAGATGAAGCGCATGGCGCAGAAACTTGGATTTAAATTCGTGGCTTCCGGGCCGCTCGTCAGATCATCTTACAAAGCCGCCGACTTCCTCGAGTACGCGGACGTCCCATGAAACCGGAAATTATCCAGACCCAAGGCTGGCATTTCGCGACGCTCTGGAACTGGGATTATCAGGATGCCTGGGAGTTTCAAAAACAGACTGTTGAGCGCGTGCGCGATACTAACGAGAAGTGGCTCATCGCCTGCTCCCATCCGGATGTTCTCACTCACGGCCGCGGTTTGCAGAAACCCAAGAAAGGTCAGAGCTTTGAGCTCGAAGACTTCAAACTTCAGGCCTATCCCGCACTGCCGGTTCCGTTTTTTCAGATCGAGCGTGGCGGAGGTCTCACCTTTCATCACCCAGGCCAGCTCATTCTCTACCCGATCGTGAAGCTTCACCCGCAGCGCTTAGGACTCTCGGCATTGGTCGATAATCTCTTGCTCAGCGTGCGAGGAGCGCTCGAAGAGCGGGGTCTTCAAAACCTTGACCACTCCCGTGAGTTGTTAGGTTTGTGGCAGGGCCCACGCAAGCTCGCGAGCGTCGGCATCGCCGTCAATAAAATGGTCACGATGCACGGACTGGCTCTCAACGTGCAACGCTTTGATCACCTTAAACAAAAACTCGCCTTCCTCGCTCCCTGCGGGATGGGCGTCGGTACCTATACTTCTGTCGAAGAAATCAGCGGACGCAAGACGGCGCCCTCAGATCTCGTCGGGGAAGTGACTCGGAGATTCTTCCATGCGTGGGAATAGCTTTGGCAAAATGTTCTCCTTCACCACGTTTGGTGAGTCGCATGGCACCGCCATGGGAGTGGTGCTCGACGGTGTGCCCGCTGGATTGATGGTCGATGAAACGGCGTTGCATGCCGAGCTCCTCCGTCGTGCTCCCGGACAAAGTGCCTTCACCACCGCTCGGAAAGAACCGGAAGTGCCAGAGATTCTCTCCGGCGTCTTCGAGGGGAAAACTCTTGGCACTCCGATCTGTGTGATCGTGAAAAATACTGACCAGCGTTCAAAAGATTACAAACCCGAGGACTATCGTCCCGGACACGCAGATAAAACGACCGAAATTAAGTTTGGCATTCGCGATTACCGCGGGGGTGGGCGAGCTTCCGGGCGCGAGACTCTCGCTCGTGTGATTGCCGGCTACTTCGCCGGGTTGATCCTGCCACAAATGAAGGCCTTCGCCTGGAGTGATAGCATCGGCTCCATCGAGAACGGTCTGCTTTCCTCTCGTGAGCGCTCTGTGCTCGGCTTCACCAACGACGCTGTCTCAAAGCAGGCAGAAGCCTTTTTGCTCGAGTGCAAGGCCCAAGGTGAATCTTCTGGCGGCGTCGTGGGATTGCTCGTTGAAGGTGTACCGGCAGGACTCGGAGAACCGGCCTTCGATAAGTTAAAAGCTGATCTTGCGAAAGCCATGGTGTCGTTGCCTGGCTGCTTGGGCGTGGAGATTGGCGCAGGCTTTGCCGCCACCAAAATGCCGGGCAGTGAGCTTTCAAAAAATCCGCAACACTTTGGCGGCATGGAAGGCGGTATCACCAACGGTGAGCCACTACGTTTACGTGTCGCTTTTAAGGCGCCATCAACATTAGGTGAAAAAGCAAAAACTGGCCGTCATGATCCGTGCTTACTTCCCCGCGTTCTTCCGGTGGTTGAAGCCATGGCCTGCGTCGTCATCGCTGACCATTTCTTACGGCAACGTGCCTATCATTCCTGAAGAGACCGAACGCAAGAACTCGTCAGTCAAGCCAATCTGCGCGCGGCCATAATTGCGCAGGATAAGGCGCTCCGTATTTTCTGGACATGGAGTGAGAGTCTTGACGGCATTTTCTTGCCAGCAATAAGACACTCCACCGATCCACGCGCCTTGTTTATTCGCGACCACTCCGTTGGAGTTCAGCGCAGCTCCCTGGCCCGTAAACATGTCATGTCCAAAACCCCAGTAGCTCGCCTCAGAGAGGGTGCGCTCATAGAGCGTTGGCATGATGTCGATGTGGGAGCCCCAGTTCTCCGGATCCCACGTGGCCGGTTTGAGAGCGGTTGGTAGATAAAGATAAAACGGCACGCCAAACTTCCGGCCGTACCCCGGCTTGCCTTCATCTTTTCCAATCCAGAACGCATGATCTCCCGTCGCCGCAATCACCACGTTGTCTTTCAGTGGGCCAGTTTTCACCTTGGTGAGAAGGTTTCCTAACTGGCGGTTGGCGTACTGCAACGTTCTCATCCGCTGGAGAACTTCATCGGGCGATTTGTTAAACAGCTTTCTCATTTCGGGATCGAGTTTCTTGAGGCCTTCCGGTTTGAAGCTCGCGGGAGTTTCATAGGGCGGATGATTCGATGTCGTGAGCACAAAGAAAAACTGCGGGGTCGTGGCCTTCGCCAGTTCTTCCTCCACATACCGGAAGAGGAATTCGTCGAAGACGCCCCATTCATTCCCACGTTCATTTTCCTTGATGTCACTCAACTTCATCTTCTCGACGAGTTGATCGGCGCCCTCGAGCACATCCCAGCCCTGCCCTTGCAGATAGCTTCCCAACTGACGCCACCCGAGCTTGCCGCCGTACAAGAAGCGCGTGGTGTACCCCGCACGCTTGTACGGTAAGTGTGCGGCGCTCGGCAGAGGTGTGCGCATGTACTGACCCTCTGACAAGAAACGTGCTCCTGGACGGAGCGGAAGCCCTGAGGCCAGCGCGACGACACTGCCGATCGTGCCGTTCTCACTCGAGAGGAAGTTCAGGAATAAATAATCTTCTTGGGTGTGCGGACGGAAGCTATCGAGGAATGGCAGCTCCTTTTCCCAAGGCCACCACATGGACGCAAAACTTTCCATGACGAAGACAACCACGTGCGGAGGTTTCGCAGCGAGCTCAGCATTCAAAGAGGTGCGTTTCCGAAGGTCCTCCAGGCCGCTCCAGCCGTTGCCCGGGACAGGCGTCCCGCGATACGTCATCACGTCAGAAACGGCAGTAGAAATCTGCTGATAGTTCTGCTGGGCCAAGTAACGAACATTCTCTTTCCCAAACTCTTTTCTGATCTTCACGGCGCGATTGAGCGCAATCACTCCGTTTACACTGAGTTCATTGATTGATTCGATGTCGCTGATGTGGGCATCTTCTATCGACAGGGGGAGACGAGTGAAATTTCCCCGTCCCAGAAAAGCCAAGACAACGATGCCAGCCGTCAGCACAAGCCCCAGCTCTTCGCGCGCCATCGGCTGCGCGTAAAACAAATCAATGCGTTCGCGCTTGAACCAACGACCGAGCCACCACCAGATGACACCCAAGGTGAGAAAAATCAGAGGGAGCCACAGCGCTAGATTGTAGTTCTTGTGAATGGAGGTCAGCACCGCGCTCGTGTCATCTTCCCAGAGTCCGAAGAAGAGGACGTTGATGTGCTCTTGGAAAAATGAGTAGAAGCTCAAATCGCAGATCATGATCGTGACGAGCAAGAACAAGAAAATGAAAATCCACACTCGATGAAAGTGGGCGATGAACCGCAAGAAACCTTCGCGCGGGAGAAGGAACCCCACACAGGTCAGAAGAAACGGAATCGCGACGACATAGGCCACCGGCACCAGATCGTAGCGGAGACCCAAAAAGAGAGCTTCAAACGTAAGACCAAGATTTTTCTTAAGAACAACCAGCTCGGTGAACTGAGCGATGAAAAAAATTCGGCCCAGCATCAAGATAGAGGCGATGAGAACCATGCTCTTGAAGAGCTGTTTAATTTGGTGAAACAGATAAGGCTGGGCCTTCTCTGGGGCGTATCGCATAAGCAATCCTCGTGGTTTGCTCTATACTAGCGAAGTGAGGTGGCCCCGTGAAGCAATAGGTCCACCCGACAAAAACGATCAGTCATCGTCGGCGAAGTTCAGATTTCTCTCGAAGTCGTCTGGTTTAGAAGCATTGCTCTTGGCTTCTTCCATGCTGACGGCACCGGCCTTAAAAAGATCGGTCAAGTGCTGATCGAAAGTTTGCATGCCGCCCGAGCGCTTCTTGATATATGTGTAAATCTCCGAGGTATTTTCCGACACCTGAATCGCATCGCGGATACCCGGGTTATTGATCATGATCTCTTGAACGGCGATTCGTCCCTTGCCATCGATCTTTTTCACCAAGCGTTGGCTGACGGTGGCGTAGAGGTTATCGGCGATACGTTGACGTACAGCGTGTTGCTCCTCCGGCGGGAACATCGAGATCAAACGTCCGATGGTTGAAAGTGCGTCGGTGGTGTGGACCGTGCCGAACACCAAGTGGCCCGTCTCCGCCGCTTTGATGGCAATCCCGATGGTCTCGGAGTCGCGCATCTCTCCAATGAGGATAATGTCCGGATCTTGCCGTAGAGCTGCTCGTAAAGCCGAATTAAAATCCACGGTGTCGTTCCCAATCTCCCGTTGAGTAATGCGCGCCTTCAGTGGCGTATGCACATACTCCACCGGATCTTCCAAAGTAAGAATGTGAACCGGCTGGGTGCGATTGATGTAGTTGATCATCGCCGCCAACGTCGAACTTTTACCGGAACCAGTGGCCCCTGTGACCAGCACAAGTCCCTGTCCCGCTGAGGCAATTTTATTAATCGCCGGAGGCAATTTCAGTTCCTCGGTCGTCGGAACTTTGTCAGAGATGATCCGCAAGATCAGTCCCATCTTGCTCTGGTAGCGCATGAAGTTGATCCGCACCCGGCAGACGTTCGGAACGGCGAACGATCCATCAAACTCTTTCAGCTTGTTTTTGCTGAGCAACAGCAGGATGTCTTCGTCTTTTATCAGCACATGGCACAGGATCCGCATGTCTTCTTCAGTCAGCGGATCCATCTTGATCGCCACCAGATCACCGCGCAAACGGAAGGTCGGCTTCTCGTCTTGGCGGAGATGGATATCACTCACTTCGTTGGCGACGGCATTCTTCACCAGGCTGAAGAAACCTTCTTTAGTAATCGGCATAGAGTCCTTTTGAGCCTTATCGGGTCAGACGAACGCGGGCCCAAGAAATTCTATGTCTCCGAGTATTTTGCTCTGATTCCCCCAAACCTCTGCCGAAATGCTAAACTCTAGAGCTATGAGCGACCTACCCGCCCACATTTTCCGCCGCTCCGGGCTTCCGCCCTTGTGGACCAGTGAAGCGTTGTACTTTAGCGGCGACGAGTTCTACGCCGATATCCTGCGTGACATCGACAAAGCCAACTCCCTTGTCACGGTTGAGATGTACATCTTTGAAGACGATCCCTTGGGTGAACGGTTTTTCCAGAGTCTTGAGGTCGCTGCGAAACGTGGAGTGCGGGTCTTGCTGATGCTGGATGGCGTGGGATCTCACCGCTTCATCCAAAAACTGCAGACGCGCGAGTACAACGCCAACATAAAGATCAAAGTTTACAACCCGCATCCCTGGAGCTTTACGAACGAGCACTTCGTTGATTATTTTCGGATGGTCAGCGTGTTCTTCAAACGCCTCTTCGGCGTCAATCGCCGCAATCACCGCAAGCTCATCACCATCGATGAGCGCACCGTGTATTCTGGCAGTTTTAACATCACCACCGCTCACTCAAAAGAGTTCAAGCAAGATGAAGCCTGGCACGACATCGGACTGAGGATGACGGGCTGGGTGGCGCCGCTGATGGTTTTGGCGATGATGAGGAGCTGGGGCCTCACGGCTTTCTTCCGCTACAGACGGAAGATGCCGAAGAAGCGCTTCATCAGCTTCAAACATCCCGACGTGCGCTTGAACCAAGACTTTCGCTTACGGCGCCACCTCTACAAAGACTTCCTACAGCGTCTCAAGAAATCGCGCGCACGCATCTGGCTCAGCACCGGCTACTTTCAACCCAAGCGCCGGATTATTCGCTTGCTCAAGTCAGCTGCCAAACGCGGTGTCGATGTTCGCATCTTACTCTCAACGAAAAGTGATGTGTTCTACTACAGTCTGTTGCAAACCTACTACCACTACGAACTCCTCAAGGCAGGAGTTCGAATTTACGAGTTCGATCCGACCGTCATTCATGCGAAGAACTACTTCATCGACGAGTGGGTGACCGTCGGTTCAACCAATCTCAACTACCGCAGCTTCATGCACGACCTCGAAGTCGATTTCCGGATCCAGCACCCAGACAACAAAAAACGCTTGAATAAAAACTTCGAAGACCAGCAGATGGCTTCGCGAGAAGTGACGCTAGAAAGCTTGAACGCTCGCAAGTGGTGGCTGCAGCTTTTCTCGCGCTTCGTATTCCTCTTTCGATACTGGAACTGACATGCATTTAAAAATTCTCAGCTACAACATCCACAAGGGCTTCGATACCTTCAATCGACGCTTTATTCTTGGGCAAATCAAAGAACAGATTCGCCTACTCGCGCCGGACATCGTTTGTCTGCAAGAAGTGCAGGGCGAACATGAAAAGCTCAAAGGCAAAGTGAAGGACTACCCCCTCGATAGCCAGTTCGAGTATTTGGCCGACACGGTTTGGCCTCACTACGCTTACGGAAAGAATGCGGTGTACTCCCACGGTCATCACGGCAACGCGATCCTCAGCAAGTACCCCATTAAGGAGTGGCACAACCTTGATCTCTCGTTAGATAAGTCCGAGATGCGCGGCCTGCTCCACGCCGAGATCCATCTTCCTCAGGAGAACCGCTCCTTCCACATGCTGACGACGCACATGAACCTCTTTCACAATGCACGGATGAAGCAGGCGAAATTGATGGTGGACTACATCGAATCAAAGATTCCGCAGAAGGGTCTCGTGCTCGTCGGTGACTTTAACGATTGGCTCTGTGAGCTCGATCCCTATCTGCGCACGCAGCTGGGATTCAAGGAACTCTTTTTAGAGCTCTACCAGAGACACGCTCGCACGTTTCCAAGCTTCTATCCCAAGCTACCACTTGATCGCGCCTACTTCCGAGGGGCCACCCCGGTGCAAGGCATGGTGCTAAGAGAAGGCCCTTGGGATGTACTCTCAGATCACTTGCCGATCTACATCGAAGTCGACGTCTGACGTTTCCACGCTTCGACCTTGGGGTCCATGTGCTTGAACCACAGCGGCGGCACGAGCGAGAGCACGATCATGCCCGGATAGCCCGAGGGAAGCTGGGGTGCACTCTCGTGGTGCTTCAAGACGGTATAGGGCAGATTCGCCATGGCATGGTGATCGCTGTGGCGCTGGAGATTAAACAGCAGAAGGTTCGAAAACTTATGCGCCGAATTCCACGAGTGGACGGGAGTCACTTTCTCATAGCGCCCGTTGCCGAGCGGCTTCCTCGAGAGTCCGTAGTGCTCGATGTAGTTCACGAACTCCAGGAGCACGAAAGCAACCACGGCCTGGAACAAGAAAAAACCTAGCACTTTCGCACCAAAAAACGACGCGAGCGCCGTGAACGCCATCGCCATGGCCACGCCGATCCACACCTTTCCGGCATCAATCTTTAACGCGTGCTTAAATCCACTCGTGATGGAACGAAAAAGAAACGCATACACGTTTTCGCCCTGGCGCGCACTGGCCGGATCTTCCGGGGTCGAGACCAGCAAGTGATGACCGCGCACATGCTCAACGGCGAAGTGCTGATACCACACAGAAGAGAGCAAAAGGTCGGCGGTGAGGCGTGGGAGAAGTTCTTTCTTGTGGCACAGCTCGTGGCCCACGGTGATGCCGATGCCGCCGGTGTAAAGGCCCACCACAAACGCGATCCCTAGAGCCTGTGGCCAGCTTGCGTCCAGCGCCATCCATCCACCAACTGCCAACAACGCAAAGTGGGTGAGAGAATAGAAGTACAGTGCCGGCGCCCAGACTTTGGGCAGCTTCCACATTCTTTCTTGATCCGCTGTGGGGTTTGATTTGTCGGTGCCAAGAAAAAAATCAATCAGAGGAATGGCGACAAAGACAAAAGCGACAGCGACGAGCATGGCAGGAAAGGGCCGCAAGACACCGTAGAAGGCGATGGCGGTGAAAACGAGGAAAGCGAGGAATTGGAAAGGGTGCATGGAGTGATATTTACCTCAGAGTTTCAGGGTTGGAAATTCTGATATTTAGAGCAGATTCACCATGGTTGTGCTTTGGAATTATGGCAGGTTATCCCTCTTTTAAGGGGGCCTCTTGAATAGTAATTACATTGTATATACAATAGCTAGCGGAGAAGAAGTCCGATTCCAGTGGCACGGACTTAAAGCAGAGGAGAACTTGCGAAAACACGGCGTGAGTTTTTTGCAGGCGATTTCTATTTGGAGTGATCTACTGGCCGTTGAGTATTCTGATCTCGCAATCGTTGAAGAGCCCCGCTATATCCGAAGGGGCTTCGACCTGGATCATCAACTTCTCTTGGTGGTCTACACTGAGCGGTTAGGCGGAAATGTTCTAAGAATAATCAGTGCTCGTCTTGCGACCTTAAAAGAGAGAAAAGATCATGAAGAAAGAGTATGACTTCAGTAAAATGAAAAAACGCTCAGGTAAACCTCTTGTTATTCCTGATGCCGGAAAGATTCCCGTCAGTTTGCGCATTGATTATCGTGATTTGGAAAAAATAAGAACGGAAGCGACTCGACTCGGTATCCCCTATCAAACTCTCATCAACAGCGTACTTCATCGTTTTGCTGAGAAAGAATTGATAGATAAAACTGAAATTGAACGGCTCATTTCCTTGAAGCTGAGCAAAGACTAGTTGATCGCGATCTTCTTTCCATCACTAAACAGCCACGTCGGCCCGACGAACGTGCGACGCTCCCCATCCACAATGATCCCCGCCCCATCAGGGCTCACGTACAATGAGCGCTTGGTCTTACGAGTGAAACGACGAAACTCCGCATCGTAGCGAGGTGAGTTGCGGTAGTGCGGAAAGAAGTCAAACTCCAGCAGTGCCATGGCATCGAGGTTCTTGATGTTGTCGTGGTTCTCGTCGCGATCAAAGCTGGGCATCCCGGCGGTCGAAATATCTGGGGTCATCATGATCGCGCCGGCGGAGAGCCCAGTAAGGATTCCACCGCGAAACACATAG
>JAIXOY010000121.1 GCA_027486525.1 Pseudomonadota bacterium | reverse complement strand
GCCGCCGAGTTTCACAATCGGTGTGGCGATCGAGAGGGCCTTGATCTCCGCTTTGGTAGAGGCGAGGGTACACGTGGAAACACCGCTCGCGTTTGAAGCCGAGCAGGTTCCGTTCACGTTGGTCGTTCCCGTGTTCGTGGCGGTGAAGGTCGGCACGACGCCCACGACCGAGTTGTTGAGGTTATCTTTGAGAGTGATGGTGACAGTTGATGTGGCCACACCGTTAGCGGTCACGGGACCGCTACCTGTGATTGTCGAGTTCAGCGCCGAGGCACCGCCAGACTGGAACACCACGGTGCCGCCCGTTTTCGCCACCGGAGTCACGATCGCCAGGGTTTTTGTCTCCGCCACACTGGATGCGAGGGTACAGGTCGAGACACCGCTGGCGTTACTTGAAGAACACGCCGTGAGGGTATTGCCGGTACCCGTGGATGAGAAAGTCGGGATCGTGCCGCTGATGTTGTTGTTGTTGGCATCCTTCAAGGTCACGGTGACGGTTGAAGTCGATGTGCCGTCAGCAGCGATCGGGCCCGTGCCGGTGATGGTTGAATTGGTGGCGTCCGCTGGACCGGCCGTGAAGGTCACGGTGCCACCGGTCTTCACCACAGGCGTGGCGATCGCCAGCGTCTTCACTTCGGCCACGGTTGATCTCACCGTACACGTCGCGACACCGGAAGCGTTGGTAGCGGAGCAAGCTGTTTGAGTGTTCCCTGTCCCTGAAGTCGTGAAGGTCGGCGTTGACCCCACTACCGAGTTGTTGAGCGCGTCTTTTAAGGTCACGGTCACCGTCGATGTGGCGGCGTTGTTCGCGATGACGGGACCAGAACCCACGATGGTTGAGTTCGTCGCATCTGCGCCACCGGCGGTGAAGGTGACGGTGCCGCCCGTGATCGAAGTGGGGGCGGTGATGCTGAGAGTTTTCACTTCGGCCACGGTCGATTGCATCAAGCAGGTCGAGACACCGCTGGCGTTACCGACGCTACAGGTGTCGTAGTTGTTCCCGGAACCAGTTGCACTGAAGTCGGGTGTTTCACCGGCCACGATGTTTCCGAAATCATCTTTAATAGTGATGGTGATGGTGGAGTCGGCGCTGCCATCTGCCAGCACGGGACTTGTCCCTGTGATGGTCGACTGCGATCCTGGGGCACCCGCGACGAATGTCACAGTGCCGCCTGCTTTCACAACGGGAGTGGCGATGGAAAGTGTTTTCACTTCGGCTTTCGTACTCGTGATCGTACAGCTCGAGACGCCATTGGTGTCGCCCATGGTGCAGCCGCCGTAGACGTTGGTGGTGCCGGTGTTCGTCGCACCGAAGGTCGGGGTTTGGCCCGGGACGGCGTTACTGTTCACGTCGTGCAGAGTGATGGTCACGGTGGACGTCGAAACACCATCGGCCGTCACGGGGCCGGTACCGGAAATGAGTGACGTCGTCGCACTCGGCGCCGCCGCCGTGAACACGACGGTCCCGCCGGTCACCGCCGTCGGCGAGGTGAGCTGGAGAGTTTTCGTTTCGGCCACGAGAGAGGCGAGCGTACAGCTTGAGACACCCGACACGTTCGACGCCGAACATGCGCCGTAGCTATTGGTGGCGCCGGTGTTGGTGGCGTTGAAGATCGGAGTGACGGCAGAGATCGGGTTGCTAAAGGCATCCAAGATCGTGATGGTGATGAACGATGTGGCCACACCGTTGGCCGTGACCGGACCGGTGCCGGCGATGGTGGTGGTTAAGTTTGACGCCGGACCAGCGGTGAAGGTGACAGTACCACCGGTTTTCACGACGGGTGTTGCAATCGCCAAAGTCTTCACTTCGGCCTTGGTTGATCTCACCGTACAAGTGGCGACGCCGCTGGCGTTCGTCACGCCACAGGCCGTCTGCGTATTGCCGGTACCGCTCGTGGTGAAGGTCGGTGTCTGGCCGGCGACGGCGTTGTTGCTGGCATCCCGGAGCGTAACCGTCACCGTCGACGTGGCGACGTTGTTGGCGATCAGCGGGCCCGAACCCACGATCGTCGAGTTCACGGCCACGGCCGCACCCGCCGTGAAGGTCACGGTGCCATCGGCTTTGCTGATCGGCGAAGTGATGGAGAGAGTTTTTACTTCGGCCACAGTCGAAGCCAACGTACATGTCGCGACACCACTCGCATCCGTCGCACTACACGCGGAGGCGGTGTTGCCCGTGCCGGAAGCACTGAAGACCGGCGTGGTTCCGACGATAGAGTTATTGTTGGCGTCTTTTAATGTCACGGTGACGGAAGAGGTGGCCACGCCGTCGGCGGTCACGGGGCCCGTGCCGGTGATGGTTGAGTTGGCGACGGCCGCAGCGCCCGCCGTGAAGGTGATGGTGCCATCGGTTTTCACCACCGGAGTGGCGATCGCGAGCGTTTTGACTTCGGCGACAGTTGATCTCACCGTACACGTTGCGACACCGGAAGCGTTGGTCACGCCACAAGCTGTTTGGGTGTTGCCTGTACCGCTCGTCGTGAAGGTCGGCGTCTGGCCGGAGACAGGGTTATTGTTGGCGTCACGCAGAGTCACGGTCACAGTTGAAGTGGCGGTGTTGTCGGCCACCACGGGTGAGGTGCCCGTGATGGTTGAGTTCAAGGCGACGGCGGCACCAGCAGTAAACACCACTGTTCCATCTGCTTTGGTGATCGGCGCGGTGATCGAAAGTGTTTTGGTTTCTGCCGTTGAAGAGGCCAACGTACAAGTGGTTACACCGCTGGCATTTGTGGTCCCACAGGCGGTCTGCGTGTTGTTTGACCCACTGGTGCTGAAGGTCGGTGTTTCACCACTGACTGGGTTGCTGAAGGCATCTAAGAGGGTGACGGTCACGGTTGAAGTCGCCACACCGTTCGCGATGACGGGGCCCGAGCCTGTGATGGTCGACGTCGCCACAGCAGCGGCACCAGCGGTGAAGGTGACGGTGCCATCGGCTTTCACAATCGGTGTCGCGATCGAGAGCGTTTTGATTTCAGCTTTGGTTGAAGTCAATGTACAGGTCGATTCACCACTTGCGTTGGTGGCCGAACACGCGTTGTAGGTGTTCACGGTCCCGCTGGCGGTGAAGGTCGGCGTGGTACCAACGACGGCGTTGTTGTTGCTATCCATCAGCGTGATGGTGACTGTTGAGGTCGCGACACCGTCGGCCACCACAGGACTTGTGCCGGTGATGCTCGAGTTCGCGATCGAAGCTGCGTCGGCGGTGAAGGTGACTGTGCCATCAGCTTTCACGAACGGTGTCGCAATCGACAACGTCTTGATCTCCGCTTTCGTACTGCTGAGTGTACAAGTGGCCACACCCGAAGCATTGGTGACCGAACATGCGGACTCGGTGTTGTTGGTACCGCTCGCCGTGAAGGTCGGAGTTTGACCAGGCACGGGATTATTACTCGCGTCTCGTAACGTCACGGTGACAGTTGATGTAGCGCTGCCGTTGGCCACCACGGGACTTGTACCCGTGATGTTTGAATTCACGGCCACGGGAGTGCCCGCCGTAAAGGTCACGGACCCATCGGTCTTCGCCACCGGAGTCACGATCGCCAGTGTCTTCACACCGGAAGCGGTTGAACTCAAGGTACACGTCGAGACACCGCTCACGTCAGTCGATGAGCACGCCGACAGCGTGTTGCCAGCACCCGTGGCGGAGAAGGTCGGAGTTGAGCCACTGATCGGGTTACTGAATTGATCCAAGATAGTGATGGTCACAGTTGAGGTGGCGACGCCATCCGCGACCACCGGACCGGTACCCGTGATGGTGGAGGTGGCGACAGCCGGGGAGCCAGCTGTAAAGGTCACCGTGCCGTCAGCTTTTACAATCGGAGTGGCGATCGACAACGTCTTGATCTCAGCTTTCGTTGAAACCAAGGTACATGTCGCGATACCGCTCGCGTCCGTAGCGCTACAGCTGCCGGGAGTTGTACCAGTTCCACTGGCGGTGAAGGTCGGCGTCGTTCCGACGACAAAGTTATTGTTGCTGTCTCTTAACGTGATGGTCACGGTTGAGGTGGCCACGCCATCGGCCACGACGGAACCGGTACCGGTGATGCTCGAGTTGGCCACAGCTGCGGAGTCAGCTGTAAAAGTCACGGTACCGTCAGCTTTCACAAACGGTGTGGCGATCGAAAGTGTTTTGATCTCTGCTTTGGTACTTGAGAGTGTACAGGTGGCTTCACCGGAGGCATCCGTCACGGAACACGCCGAGGCCGTGTTGTTTGTTCCAGAGGCTGTGAAGGTCGGGGTCTGGCCAGGCACCGGATTGTTACTCGCGTCTCGCAGAGTCACAGTGACGGTTGACGTCGCACTTCCGTTCGCTACCACTGGACCCGTGCCGGTGATGTTTGAATTCACGGCCACGGGAGTGCCAGCGGTGAAGGTGACCGAGCCGTCAGTTTTTGCAACGGGTGTGACGATCGCGAGTGTTTTCACACCAGAGGCAGTTGAGCTCAAGGTACAGGTCGCGATCCCGGTTGCGTTAGTCACGGAACATGCTGACTGCGTGTTCCCAGAACCCGTGGCTGAGAAGGTCGGGGTTGAGCCACTGATCGGGTTACTGAATTGATCCAAGATCGTCACTGTGACAGTTGAAGTGGCGACGCCGTCCGCGACCACCGGGCCCGTGCCCGTGATGGTGGAGGTGGCGACAGCAGGGGAGCCAGCTGTGAAGGTCACGGTGCCGTCAGCTTTTACGATCGGAGTGGCGATCGAAAGGGTCTTCACTTCTGCTTTGGTAGAAGTGAAGGTACAGACCGAGTCACCCGAGGCATCCGTGGTCGAACACGCGCCGTAGGTGTTGCCCACACTGGTGGCGGTGAAGGTCGGCGTCGTCCCGACAACGGCGTTGTTGTTGCTGTCTTTCAGGTTGATGGTGACGGTTGAAGTCGCGACGTTGTCAGCGACCACGGGGCCGGTACCGGTGATGCTCGAGTTTGCAATGGAAGCGGCGTCTGCAGTGAATGTGACAGTGCCGTCAGTTTTAGAAACCGGCGTAAGAATTGAAAGTGTCTTGATCTCTGCTTTGGTTGAAGCCAGCGTACAAGTCGCCACACCTGAAGCATCGCTGACAGAACAGGCCGAGAGTGTGTTGCTCGTACCGGTTGTTCCAAAAGTAGGTGTGAAGCCGGGGACGGGATTGTTGCTGGCATCTCGCAACGTAATGGTCACAGTTGATGTCGAGCTACCATTGGCAACGACCGGACCACTACCCGAAATGTTTGAATTGATCGCCACCGGCGTACCGGCCGTGAAGGTGATCGTTCCATCGGTCTTCGCGACGGGAGTCACGATCGCGAGTGTCTTCACACCCGAGTCCGTTGATTTCGCCGTACACGTCGAAACACCACTCGCATTACTGGCCGAACATGCAGTAAGCGTGTTGCCCGTTCCGCTCAGACTGAAAGTCGGAGTCGAGCCACTCACCGCGTTGCTGAACGCATCCAACAACGTGATCGTCACGGTCGACGTTGCGGTATCGTTGGCGATCACCGGACCCGTTCCGGTGATCGTCGAGGTGGCGGCAGCGATGGCACCTGCTGTGAAGGTGACGGTGCCGTCGGCTTTCACCACAGGGGTGGCGATCGAGAGTGTTTTGATCTCAGCTTTCGTGGACGTCAATGTACACGTCGCCACACCACTCGTGTTCGTTGCAGAACAGGCGTTGGTGGTGTTGGCGGTACCACTGGCGGTGAAGGTTGGGGTCACCGCAGGTACGGGGTTATTGGCACCATCACGAAGTGTAATCGTGATCGTTGAAGTGGCCACACCGTCAGCGGTCACACTGCCGGTACCCGTGATGTTTGAGTTGACAGCGACCGGGGCTCCGGGCTCAAAAATGACCGTGCCATCTGTTTTAGCCACAGGTGTGAGAATCGAAAGTGTCTTTGTCTCGGCCGTTGTTGAGGCGAGAGTACAAGTCGCCACGCCGGCAACATCCGTCGCTGAACAGGCGGCCAGTGTGTTGTTGGTGCCCGTCGCTGCGAACGTCGGCGTAAGGCCTTCCACCGGGTTGTTGTTCGCATCGTTCAACGTCACGGTCACCGTTGACGTGGCCACGCCATCAGCGACCACGGGGCCTGTGCCGGTGATACTTGAGTTGGCCGCGATCGGCGTGCCAGCCGTGAAGGTCACCGAGCCATCGGTCTTTGCAACAGGAGTGAGGATCGCGAGCGTCTTGCTCTCTGCTTTGGTCGAGGAGAGCGTACAGCTCGCCACACCGCTGGCATCCGTGGCCGAACACGCGCTGTAGCTATTGCTTGTTCCGCTCGCGTTGAAGGTCGGCGTGCTCCCACTCACGGGGTTGCTGAACGCATCTAGTAGGGTCACAGTGACTGTTGACGTCGCTGCTCCGTCTGCGACCACGGGACTTGTGCCCGTGATGGTGGAGGTTGCGACCGCCGCAGGACCGGCGATAAAGGTCACCGTTCCGTCGGCTTTCACCACCGGTGTGACGATGGAGAGCGTTTTGATTTCTGCTTTCGTCGAGGTCATCGTACAGGTCGCCACACCACTCACGTCTGTGACGGAACATGAACCGTAGTTATTGGCGGTCCCATCAGCGGAGAAGGTCGGCGTGAGGCCCGGCACCGGGTTACTACTCGCATCTCGCAAGGTGATGGTGATCGTCGACGTCGCCACACCGTTAGCAACGACGGTGCTGGTGCCCGTGATGTTCGAGTTCGCGGCAATCGGAGCGCCGGCCGTGAACGTCACCGTGCCGTCTGATTTGTTGACCGGTGATGTGATCGTGAGAGTTTTAACTTCGGCCGTCAGTGACGAGAGCGTGCAACTTGAGATACCCGAAGCATTGGTGGTGCTACAGCCGCCGTTGGCGTTATCGCCACCGGTATCAGTGGCGAGGAAGAAGGGATCCACGCCCGGAACTGGGTTACTGAACGCATCCAGCAGCGTGATGGTGATAAAGGAGGTTGCGACTCCGTCTGCCGTGACGGGACTTGTTCCGACGATGCTCGACGTGGCCACCGCCGCAGGCCCCGCAACAAAGACCACACTGCCATCGGTCTTCGCGACGGGAGTCACGATGGCGAGAGTTTTGCTTTCGGCTTTCGTAGACGCCAAAGTACAAGTGGAAACACCGTTCAAGTCACCCACCGAACACGCCGACAGCGTATTGCTTGTGCCGGTCGCACTGAAGGTTGGAGTGAAGCCTGGGGCTGGGTTACCGCCGGCATCTTTCAGTGTCACCGTCACCGTGCTCGTCGCGACACCATCAGCGACGACGGTGGTCGTACCGCTAATGAGAGACGTCGCAGCCGCTGGGGGACCAGGATCAAACACCACGGTTCCGCCGATTTTTACTACCGGTGTCGCGATGGAAAGAGTTTTGGTTTCAGCTTTCGTCGACTTGAGCGTACAGCTGGAAGTTCCCGTCACGTCACTCGCGCTACAGATCGCTGCGGTGTTGCCGGTGCCGCTGGCGGTGAAGGTCGGAATCAAGGCCGCCACTGGGTTGTTGAAGGCATCGGCCAGAGTGATGGTAATGGTTGAAACGGCCACGTTGTCCGCAATCACGGGACCGGTACCGCTGATGTTTGAATTCAATGCGACCGGTGCGCCGGCGATAAACACCACACTTCCACCCGCCTTCACAACCGGGGTGACGATGGCGAGGTTCTTCGACTCTGCTTTGGTTGAAGCCAGAGTACAAGTCGCATTACCGCTAGCGTTGGTGACTCCACAGGCACCGAGTGTGTTGCTCGTGCCAGAGCTACTGAAGGTGGGCGTGAGCCCTGCTACTGGGTTATTGAAAATGTCCGCGAGATACACAGTGATCGTACTGGTCGACGCACCGTCGGCCACCACCGGTCCGCTACCAGTGATGGTGGCGTGAGTGGCATCAACCGGGCCCGCGATGAAGAGCACGCTGCCGTCAGGGTTTGTGACAGGCGAGGTGATAGTTAAGAGTTTGCTTTCGGCTTTTGTACTGCTGAGTGTGCAGGTGGCTTCACCGTTCACATCTGTCACTGAACAGGCCGAAACCGTGTTACTGGTTCCGCCTGCGGCAAAGACGGGAGTCTCGCCGGGGACAGGGTTGTTGCCCGCATCACGCAAGGTCACTGTGATAAAAGACGTTGCCACTCCATCGGCCACCACAGGGCCGGTACCGGAAATGGTGGACGTCGCTGCCACGGCGGCGCCCGCGATGAACGTCACAGTGCCGTCGGTCTTGTTGACGGGAGCGGTGATTGAGAGCGTTTTTACTTCGGCGGTCGTTGAAGCAAGAGTACAGGTCGCGACACCCGAGGCGTCGGTGGTCGAGCACGCCGATACCGTGTTGGTTGAACCAGTCGCGCTGAAGGTTGGAGTCTGTCCCGGTGCCGGGTTGTTCGCTGCATCCCTTAGGGTAACGGTGATGGTTGAAGTGGACACTCCATCGGCTACCGTCGGCGAAGTCCCCGAGATGGTCGAGTTCGCAGCTGACACAGGACCTGGATGAAAAATAACAGTGCCGCCATTCACGATGATCGGCGTAGTGAGACGTAGCGTTTTGCTTTCGGCGACGGTCGATGTGAGTGTGCAGCGTGAGAAGCCTGTTGTGACGGTGACTGAACAGGCGCCGTAGGTGTTGGTGTTACCGGTGTTCGTGGCGGTGAAAGTCGGAGTCACACCCGCGACGCCCTGGCCTTTGCTGTTCTTGAGATAAATCGTGATCGTGGCCGGAGATGAGCCGTCGGCTTGGATCGGGCCATTGCCAGTGATGGTCGCTTGAGTCACAACCGTGACGTCACCGGGTGTACCGGTCGTCACGCTCGATCCACCTTCGCCACCTCCGCCGTTACATGACGACAGCAATCCCAGTAGGGACATGACAAAAATCATGAATAGAGGCGATGACCGCAGGAGCCTCATGTGGTCGTAATTTTACTCACAAGTTAAGCCGTAATTAAAAGTTAATCCGGCCCTAGAATAATTCTCTATAGACATTATCGGTCGGTCATTAAGACTAACCCAACAATTAATATGTTTTACGTGATTTTGAGGGGTTGAAGGTGGGTAGATTAACCCCACCTTCGGAGAGGCGACCACTAAAATTGCATCTCAGGGACATTGGCCGGGATCACCAGCTCAGCTTCAGTCTTCGTTTGAATCTCCTCGACGGAGACCCCTGGAGCGCGCTCGAGCAAATGGAACTTCCCATTCTCAAGTTTCAACACAGCGAGATCCGTCACCACAAGCTTCACACAGTTCACACCGGTGAGAGGCAGCGAGCATTTTTTTAGAATCTTCGAAGCACCATCTTTCGATGCGTGGGACATCGCGACGATGATGTTTTCTGCGCCAGCGACGAGATCCATCGCGCCGCCCATGCCTTTGATGAGCTTGCCGGGAATCATCCACGAAGCGAGAGCCCCGGTGGCGTCGACTTCAAACGCTCCGAGCACCGTGAGGTCGACGTGACCACCGCGGATCATCGCAAACGAATCCGCAGAAGAGAAAAACGCCGCACCTGGGATCGTCGTCACGGTTTGTTTGCCGGCATTGATCAAGTCCGCATCGATGGTTTCTTCAGTGGGAAATTGACCCATCCCCAGAATACCGTTCTCCGATTGTAGCATGACACTCATGCCAGTTGGCACGTAGTTCGCGACCAGTGTGGGAATGCCAATCCCAAGATTCACGTAGTAGCCGTCTTTGATTTCACGAGCGATACGTTGGGCGATGTGCTCTCTAGAAAGTGCCATAATTATTTCCTCACCGTGCGCTGTTCGATGCGTTTTTCAAAGTTCCCTTTGATCACGCGATTCACATAGATGCCGGGAACGTGAATGAAGTTCGGGTCGAGTTCACCGGGAGCGACGATCTCTTCGACTTCCGCCACGGTGATTTTTCCGGCCATGGCAATCATCGGATTGAAGTTCATGGCGGTCTTGCGGAAGATCAAGTTCCCGTAGGTGTCCGCCTTCCACGCGCGAACAAGAGAGAAGTCAGCTTTCGGATAGGCGTGCTCAAGAATGTACGAGCGGCCATTGATGACTTTCGAGTCTTTGCCTTCGCCGATCAACGTGCCGTAACCGGTGGCCGTGAAGAACGCGGGGATGCCGGCGCCGGTGGCGCGGATTTTTTCTGCGAGTGTGCCTTGGGGCGTGAGTTCGATCTCGAGTTCGTTGGAGAGAACTTGTTTCTCAAAGAGAGCGTTCTCACCCACGTAGCTTGAAATCATTTTTTTGATTTGTTTTTTCTCGAGCAAGAGACCGAGACCAAACCCATCCACACCCGCGTTGTTAGAGATGCAGGTGAGGCCTTTCTGGCCATGGTCATAGATCCACTTGATGAGACCTTCGGGGATGCCACAGAGACCAAAACCACCGACCATCAAGAGCATGTTGTCTTGCAGTCCATTCATGGCCTGGTCATAACTAGAGACGACTTTGTTGAAGCCTTGCATGATATTTACCTCACTGAGTGAGGCAAACTATCACAGCAGAAACTAAAAGTCTTGGATGCGGTCAACCAACTCAGGGAAATCCACGAAGGGATTTCTGTTGAACTGATGTTTAGCGATCATGTTGTTGCGTTGAGCTTCAGCTTCGTCGATGGGATCAGCTTCATGCCAATCGCGCAGGACGCGTTCTTCGCCCTGAGTGATGGGAAGGTTGTAGCGAGTTGAGAAGTAGAAAAGGGCGCGGGCCACGTTGCCACGGTGCTCAGACGGAGGCATGAAAACAAAGCGGCCTTGGTTGCCATCGATGTGACTTGCGTCGCAGAGTTGGCCGTTAGCATCACCATTCGCTTCACCAAAGATATGGTTTGCACGCGTAGAGTTAGCCTTAGAGTTTGATGGATAGAGATGGTGCAAGTCGCTCTTTTGGAGCTCGGTATTAAATTGGCCGTTGAACTTACTTTGGGGCCATGTGTGCTCGATGTTGACCACATTGCTCATGCCACTGATCGACTGAGGGTCCTTGAAGTACACATTCTGGCGGCAGTAAACCTCCGTCACGAAAGTGCCCTTGCCGTCTTTCTTCATGTCGAGTTCGCCGAACATGATGATGCGAGCGCGAGAGTAACCGGTTGCAGTGTGCTGATAAGAGGTACCGCCGCGGCCACAGGAACCGATAGTGTCGAACTTACCTGCGGTGGAGCAATGTCTTGAGCTGAGAATTTGTGAAAGTGTGGCCTTGAGATCGCCGCCCATGTTCGGGCTGAAGTCTTCGCCGTAGTAGGCGAGGTTTCCGTTGCTTAAGGTTTGGTTAGGGTTGGCCTGAACCGCAGTAGTGATGACAACCAGCAAGAGCAACAGGAAACGAGTCATGGACGGTCCTTTGTCTGTAGAGATGCCGGAAAAATATAAGAAAGGTGGCTGGCGTTGTCATGCCTTATCTTGGGGTTATAATAACTTTAATTTCCTGAATAATAACTTATGGTTAAGATTGAGACAGCGTCTTGTAAAACAATACTTTCTCTAATGCGTCGCTAAGCGCCATACTAATAGGTCGCCTCTCCCGCAAAAATTGCGGATCGATGGACATGGCCTGAAAGCTCCATTCACTCATGTTCGGGATGAGTTTTTTATCAATCGCTTCCGCTTTTTCGCTGTAGATCAGACGAAGTTCGCGGCAAATTGAAAGCTCTAATTCGTCATCTTTGCGAACTCTTAGGCCTACACCAAACATGCGGCACACACTTGGTCTTTGCTGGTACATCGTGCAGCGGCCAGCGAACATCACGCAGGTAGAGTGATCACGATTGGCGATTTCATCGAGAATCGTTTCCGCGCGCCCTTGTTTCCACAACTCGAGCGCCATGGGGAGCATTTCCATCGCGGAGGCCTCTACCGTCGGAACGGTACAGCACTTGCCACAGTCCGGTGGACAGTTGAGCCCCGTTGCTTTTTGAGCAGCACCAAACTCGGCGCTCAGGCCCCGGTAGTACTCATCAATTTTTTGGCACAGTTCTTCGAGATTCATAGACTCATTTGTGGCCTAAATGCTTGACGAAGGAAAGGGGGCACAGCATCTTGCAGCATGGCCTTCTTCTTTTGTCTCACCAACGTCGGTCTCGAAAAAGCTCTCAAAGCGGAGATGCAGGACCGGTTTCCCAAGTGGAGACTGGCCTTCTCGGCGCCGGGGTTCATCACCTTTAAAGGTGAAGGGTCATGGCCCGTGCCGGTGCTCGCGCGTTTGTGGGGCGAATGTGTAGGCAAAGGTGAGATGCCCGGTTGCACGACCATCGACTTCGGTCCCGCAGGCGTGTGGAGTGTGCACATCCAAACGCCGCAGCCGCTGTGGAAAAATCCGCTCCAACTGTCTAATGTGGAGCTCCCTCCGGAAGCTCCATCTAGAGCTTGGCTCAAAATCGAAGAAGCCATTTCCCTGTTTGAGCTTCCGTTGAAAAGTGGCGAGACCGCATTAGAGGTCGGCTCGGCGCCGGGCGGAGCTGTCTACTCGCTCTTAAAGCGCGGCCTGCATGTGCGCGCTGTCGATCCTGCGGTGATGGATCCAAGCTTGGATGTCTTCACCAGCTATCGGCACATCAAGAAACCCTTTCAAGAATTAGGGTTTGATGAAATTCAGGGTGTGGATTGGTGGTTGTCGGATTTGAATCTCGCGCCGGGTTCGGTGTTGTCGCACCTCGGTCGTTTGCTGCGTGAAGTGGAGAAACCGAAGGGCCTCATCATCACACTCAAAATAGGCAAGCCTTACGTCGCTGCGGAAGTTCCGGAGCATCAGCAGCGCGTGCGGGAGTGGGGCTACCGCCGCACCTTCACTCGTTTGCTTCCTTCGAATCATCAAGAAGTTGTGCTGGTGGCGTTGAAGTAGTTTAAACGCCGATCCAGTGACCCACGAAATACGTCGCTGCTCCCGCCGCCAGACCCAGGGAACTCATTTTCAAACCGCTCATCAGCGGGGATTTTCCTGTAAGCAGGGAGACTGTCGCACCAATCAAAAATAGCGTTGCAACACTGATCGTTAATGAGGCCCATGTGGCATGGAGTCCATGCATGAAAACGAACGGTGCGAGTGGAATCAAAGCTCCGATCGCAAACGAGACAAAACTTGCGAGGGCCGCCTGCAACCCTGAACCCAGTTCATCTGGATTCAATCCCAACTCTTCGCGCGCTAAGGTATCCAGCGCACGCTCGGGATCTTTCACCAGGGTGTTGGCCATCTCATCAGCGATTTTTGCGTCGATGCCCTTGGCCTGGTAAATGAGAGAAAGCTCTTTGGCCTCTTCCTCCGGAAACGCCAGCAGTTCAGCGCGCTCGAGACTGATCTGATGCTCGAAGAGTTCCGTTTGCGAAGTCACGGAAACGTATTCGCCCACCGCCATGGAAAATGCTCCCGCCAGCAGTCCGGCAAGACCGGTGAGAAGTAGTGTATTTGATTCGGCCTGGGCACCGACCATAGCAAAGACCAAGCTCGCATTGGAGACCAGCCCATCGTTGATGCCAAATAATACTGCCCGTAAGCTCGTTCCGAGTTTCATCTTGGCGTGGATGGTTTCGTTTTGTGGATGGGCCACGCCCACGCGATACACCGAGAGACCACGGATCTTCATGGATGAAAGTGTGTCGAGGAGTCGGCGTGGACCAAGCACGCGAAGGAGGACCAGGACAAGTTTGAGCTTTAGGCCTGGCCGATAGTGGGCTTCCTTAGAGTTAGCCTTCACCTGCCAAATGCCCGCTTGCAGCAGCGACTCTTGCGCGAGTTTTTTAAACAGTTCGCCCTTGGCATTGGCATGTTCAATTTGAGCGAGCACGCGGTAGATCAGGTAGGCATCGAGTTCGTGGCGCCAAAGCTCGATATAGGACTCCTTCATTCTCGCTTCCCGGTAATCATCCCGAGCCACGTTTTGCGGCGAAATTTCCAAGCGTCGAAAGCGATGCCGAGGAGATGCAACACGACCAGGCCTAACAGAATGTTCGAAAGATTTTCATGCAAATCTTCCAGCCACTCTTCACCCCAGTAGGCGTCGAGTCCCATCATGAAACCGGTGACGCCGAGGCCGCCGACGAGGAACCAGATACACACGTAAACCCACGAGGCCTGCGGGTTGTGGCCTGGGTAGTCCCGGCGGGCCTTGAAAATTTGTGAGAAGGGAAAGGCCGAAAAACGCGCTTGGTCTTTCGCCATAAAGCCCCAAACAATCCGAATGATCGTGACCGCAAAAGCCACGTAGCCCAGCACCTCGTGAAGCGTCTCTCCGCCCTCGAGAATAAAATTCACGAGGACGGGGAGGGCGATGAGCCAGTGAATGAGCCGAGTCTTAAAGCTCCAGATCATTTTTGTTTAACCACAGCGCCGGTCACGGGATTGAAGTAGATTTCTACGCGCTTGCCGTCTTTATTATGGCCGTAGATCTCGTAGCAATTTCCTTCGGTGACTTTGAAAACTTTGATCTTATAGGTCTTGGCCAACTCAGCCTTGAAAGAGTCTTGGTCTTTCCAGTTGGCCTTCGGCTCAGTTGTGCACTCGGTCTTCGCGTAGGCGTTGAGTGAGAGGAGGAGGGCGAGGGTCATAAAAGTTTTCATAGATCTCCTTGGTTTAAATTTCCTCATGCTATTAACGAACAAATCTCTCATGAAATCCATGGGGCACATGCCCGAGATGTGGAGTTTATGTGTTGGGTCTATATAACAAGAGACTAAGTTGTAAAACCATTGTCTTGTGAAGCCGAGTTGTTAAAATACTGTCCATGCGAAATCTGATTGTTCTCGTGCTCTTTGCCGTCTTCTTCATCTTCGACATCTATCTCGATGTTAAAGAAGGGATTCCTATGCTGCATATCTGGCATGAAGTGGCTTTGTTTGTGGTTGCCGTCGGAGCCATCGGTTGGCAGCTCTATGTCATCTTTCAAAAGAATCTCAGCATCAGTCACTTGAACGTCGAACTGCTCGAAACAAAAAAGACTTACCAAGAGTGGAAACTCAAAACGCGCAGTAATGCTCAAGAAATCCGGCACATGATTGATCAGCAATTTGGCCTATGGCATTTGTCCCCTAGTGAAAAAGACGTGGCGCTCTTGCTCATCAAAGGGTTCTCCATGAAGGAAATCGCCGAGTTCCGCAGCACCCATGAAAAAACAGTAAGACAGCAGGCGACCACCATCTATAAAAAATCTTCACTCTCCGGTCGCCAAGAGTTGGCCGCCTTTTTCTTGGAAGACATCCTGAGCACGCCGGAAACCACGGCCTAGGCCATCCGCCCGATAGTTTAAAATCCAAAATCCAACGATGATCTCCCTGTGTTTGACACAAAGGAGTCGTCGTTTATGAAAATGTTGCAGAGTTTTTTTGTTTGCCTGCTGTGTTTAGGATGGGCCATCGGTGCTCGCGCCGACATTGAGTTGAAAGATCTTGGGCTCACGGAAGCAGAAGTGAAACTGTCGCCTTCTGAAATTAAATCCCAGAAAGTCCTCGAGAAACGCCACAGCATGCTGAAGACCCACGAAGTCCTGGGCCTCACGACGCTGGGCCTCATGTCGGCCACCATGCTCACGGGGAACAGCGGCGCCACTGGCAACGTGCACATGTACCTGGGGATCGCCTCGGGGTTGATGTACTACACGACGGCGTATTACTCGCTCACCGCTCCTAAACCCGCGAGCATCAAAGACCGCGGCATGATCGTCTGGCACAAACGCCTGGCGTGGGTCCACTTTCCCGCCATGGTGCTCGCGCCGGTCCTCGGCTACATGTACAAGCAGAACGAAGAGAACGATCGCAAAAGTTCCTCTCTGGTCAAGCAGCACTCGGCGGTCGCCGGTGTGGGCTTCGCGGCCTTCGCCCTCTCGGCCGCTCTCATGACCTTCGAATTTTAAAAAGGAGCCTCCATGAAAATCTGGTTAGCACTCATCGTTTGTAGTTTTAACGTCGCCTGGGCCGCGGAGTTCAAGATCGCCCAACCGCAGGCCGAGTACACCGTGAGCCATCTCGTGAAGACCGTGAAGGGTGTATCAAAAGAGATGAAAGGCAAGATGGTCTGTAACGACGGCCAATGCCAGTTCCTCGTGGCCATCCCCGCAAAAAGTTTTGTTTCCAGCGACTCGAACCGTGACTCAAACATGCAGACCGTGCTCGAGGTGGCGCAGTATCCGTTGATCACCGTGAAGGGAAGTCTCGCCGAAGCCGATTTGCAAAAAGAAAAGTTCGAGGTGCCGGCGAAGGTCTTGTTCCACGGCATCGAGAAAGACTACAAACTCAGCATCCAGAAAAAAAATGGCTTCACGGGCCTGCTCACGCTGCGCCTCGAAGATCACAAAGTTGACAGGCCTAGTTTGCTGGCCGTCTCCATCGACAACGAAGTCCCGGTGAACTTCTCGCTTAATTGGGTTGAGTAAGAAGACTCAACAGCAATAAATCTAAAGTTTCACCGCCGCTGCGATTAAACTTTGCGTTATCGTACTATTCAAACCGAGGTCATGAACCCTTGCGGAAAGAACTGCGAGTGCGGGTCATGGCGTTTCTTCAAAGCGCGGAAGACCACACGTTGAGTGTCACTCAGAAAAGCTTTGATGAATTTCTGCTTCAAGAGTCCGATCCCATGTTCAGCGAAAGGAGATCCGTGCCACTGGAGGACTTTGCCGTAGAGTTTTTCAAACTCCGCTTGGCAGCGAGCGGTGTCTTCCGGACGAGGCATGTAGTTGTAGTGCAAGTGGGCATCCCCGAAGTGGCCGAACAGATTGTAGCGCACGCCGAGTTTTGAAATCTCGCGATAGAAGCCGAGCAGATCGGCGAAGTGTTCTTGCGACACTTGGCAGTCCGTGCCCATCTTCTTCACGCCCATCTTGGAATTTTCTTCGAACACCGCACGCGGCACACCGGCACGCACGCTGTGGAACTTGGCCGCACTAATTTCAAAAATATTATCTGGTGACGTTAAACGAAGCTCGCCAATGAGTTCGCCGTACACTTCTTCGAACTGACTGGAAAGAATTTCGAGGAACACCACGTCTTGGGTGCCATCACCCAAACGTTCGTCGACTTTGAGGTAGCCCATGCAGTTGGAATCCAGCAGCTCACAGGAAATCACCGCGCCCCGGAAATTCTGCACGGCCTGGTAAATCTCTAAGTGCGGCTCGAAGTCTTCTTCCCAGCGAGGCAACAGCAGGAAGAGGTGAGTGACGTCATCGTGGGCGGTTGTCTTGAGTTCCAGCTCCGTGACAATACCGAGCTGACCTTCAGTGCCAATCAAAAGATCGGTTTCCTTTT
>JAIXOY010000036.1 GCA_027486525.1 Pseudomonadota bacterium | reverse complement strand
CCCTTTCGGGGCCCTTTTTAGTTTAAGTCTTTTTTTAATCCGTCGATGTCTTTAGGCTTAAGATCGGTGTACCAGCGCCCTTCCGGATAACAGACGGCCACGATCCCTTCCTCACACAATCCCAGACAGCCGGACTTGGTAACCTTGATTTTTTTCTTCAAGTCATTCTCTTTAACCCAAGTTTTTAAGTCACTCGCAAGCTCCGTTGAGCCGCGCCCTGCACAGCTGGCTCGATCGTCGCGGGAGTGAGTGCAGATGAACAAATGGGATTCGAGTTCTTTAAAATTTTTACTCATAGACGGCTATGATATACTCATCTCCATGGAACTCAAACTCCCTCTCCTGATTTACGACGCGCAATGCCCCATGTGTCTAAGATTTAAGCAAGGTCTCGAGCGCTGGGATGTCTCAGGCAGAGTTTGCTACGTGCCGCTCGATAACGACGAGGTCTTCACACGCTATCCGCAATTGAACCGTGAGGCCTGCGCAGCCCAGGTTCATTATCTGCGGGAAGATGGTGTGATTCTCACAGGAAGTGAGGTCATCACAGAACTCATCAAGCATTTTCCGGCCATTGGAAAACTAGCGTGGTTACTCGAAACCGACATCGGAAAAAAGACTGCTGATTTCTTCTACAAACAGATCGATACCGTTCGCCAAAAAATGAAGGCCGACGAAGAGTCTTGCGGCACGTGCCGCAAGCCCTAGAACAACGCCTGCGCGATTTCTTGAATGGCGTTTGATTTCCCCATTGAGTAGTAGTGCAAGCACGGTGCTTTCTTCGCCACGAGTTCTTTCGACTGGGCGATCGACCATTCGATCCCGACGCGACGAACTTCTTTGTCGTCCTTGCATTTATCAACGGCATCGGCGAGTTCTTCCGGGATATCGATGTGGAAGCGACTGGCGAGGATCTGCACCTGTCTCTTGCTTGTTAAGGGTTTGAGTCCAGGAATGACTGGAGCGTTGATGCCTTCGGCCTTGCAGCGCTCAATAAACTCAAAGTACTTACGGTTATCAAAGAACATTTGAGTCACGATGTAATCGGCCCCACAGTCCACTTTGTGTTTGAGCCACTTAAAGTCTGACGTCATGTTAGCCGCTTCAAAGTGCTTTTCTGGATAACCGGCAATGCCAATGCAGAAATCAGTGGCGATAGCATTTTCTAGATCATCATCGATGTAGCGGCCATCGTTCATGGTCTTGATCTGCTGCACCAACTCGTTGGCGTAGGCATGACCACCGACGGTAGGACAAAAATCGTTTTGACCCTTGATCGAATCCCCGCGAAGCGCGAGGACGTTCTCAATACCAAGGTAATTCAAATCGATGAGAGCGTACTCGGTTTCTTCGCGGGTAAAGCCCCCACAGATGATGTGTGGAACAGTGTCGATCCCGAACTTATGCATCAGGGCCGCGCAGATTGCCACCGTACCTGGGCGTTTCCGGATGCTCTTCTGTTCGAGCAAGCCGCCGTTGCGCTTCTTGAGAATGAATTCTTCGCGGTGATAAGTCACGTCGATGAACTTCGGCTTGAATTCCATCAACGGCGCGATGTTCGTAAAGAGCGTTTGTATGCTTTCACCAGCGTGAGGGGGAAGAATCTCAAACGAGAACAAAGTATTTTTGGCAGATTTAATGTGGTCGACGACTTTCATATGTTCCTTACAGCAAATTGGCCGAAAGCCATGAACGCGCTTCAGCTTCGGTCATGCCCTTGCGATGGGCATAGTCTTTTAGTTGATCTTCTTGAATTTTTCCGACGTTAAAATACGACGCCTGCGGGTGGGCAAAGTACCATCCACTGACGGATGCCGTCGGCGTCATCGCCATGGAGTGCGTGAGCTTCACGCCGATGTGAGCTTCAGCATCGAGAAGTTTGAATAATTTTTTCTTCTCGGTGTGGTCTGGGCAAGCCGAATAACCGGGGGCCGGACGGATGCCTTGGTACTTCTCACGCACCAGATCTTCCGAGGTGAGATTCTCAAGAGGCGCGTAGGCCCAGAATTCACGGCGTAGTTTTAAGTGCAGCCATTCAGCGGTGGCCTCTGCGAGGCGATCGGTGAGAGCACGCACCAAGATGCCCTGGTAGTCGTCTTGATCCGCATCGTACTTCTTCGTGAGCGCTTCAAGGCCAATCCCTGCGGTCACACAGAACGCACCGACGTAGTCACCGTCTGGCGCCACGAAGTCAGAGAGACACGGATTTGGAGAAGAGGAATCTAGCATCTGACGTTGCGTGCGCAGCATATTCAACGTCGCGATGACTTTGGCGCGGTCTTCCTTGAAGCTCGCATGACTGCCGTGGCGTTCGCAGGGAGTGCTGCCAGATTCCCAGGCGTGGATGTTAATATCATCGCCATGACCAGATGCCGGGAAAATGCCATAAACCGCGCGGGCTTCGATGGATCTATTCTTAATCATCTCGTCGAGCATCTTCTGAGCATCCGCAAAGAGTTTGGTGGCCTCTTCTCCCATTTCCTTATCTTTCAGGATTTTCGGGTACGAACCCTTCAAGCGCCACGTATGAAAGAACGGAGTCCAATCAATGAACTCGCGGAGAGTTGCGAGAGGAATGTCGTTCAAGACATGCACGCCGAGCTGCGAGGGTTTCGTTGGCTTTTGCGTGTCCCAGTTCAAGCGCACGCGATTGGCGCGAGCTTCTGAGAGAGTCAGCCATTTTTCTTCGTTCTGCTGAGCGAGATGCTGATCACGCATAGAAGCGTATTCGGCATTGATTTCTTTCACGAGAATGGCACGGGCCTCAGGTGTTTTAAGTTTTTCGGCCACAGGTACGGCGCGGGATGCATCGGCCACGTGAACAACCACGCCATTGAACGCCGGTGAGATTTTTACGGCCGTATGCAAGCGAGAGGTGGTGGCACCACCGATGAGCAACGGCACCTTATAGCCAATGCGCTCCATCTCTTTAGCGACATGGATCATCTCATCGAGACTTGGAGTGATGAGCCCCGAGAGGCCGATCATATCCACTTCTTGTTTCTTAGCTTCTTCAAGAATGCGTTCGCACGGAACCATGACACCCAGATCAATCACGTCCCAGTTGTTACACGCAAGAACCACACCGACGATATTTTTACCGATGTCATGAACGTCGCCCTTAACGGTGGCGAGCAAGATCTTGCCTTGCTTCTGTGCTTTTTGGCCGGCCTGCTCTTTTTCAATGAAGGGCTGCAGGTAGGCGACGGCTTTTTTCATCACGCGTGCGCTCTTCACCACCTGGGGAAGGAACATCTTCCCGGCACCGAAGAGGTCACCGACGATGCTCATGCCATCCATCAGCGGGCCTTCAATGACGTGCAAAGGCTTCGGGTATTTAAGGCGTGCCTCTTCTGCATCCACTTCAGCAAAGTCAGCAATGCCCTTCACAAGTGAGTGGGCGAGACGCTCTTCCACAGGAAGTGAGCGCCAGGCGAGGTCTTCAACTTTTACAGCGCCTTTGGTGGCGGTCATGGCTTGAGCAAAAGTAATCAAGCGTTCCGTGGCGTCTTCGCGACGGTTAAGCATGACGTCTTCGATGTGCTCGAGCATGTCTTTCGGAATATCGTCATAGACCGGCAAGGCACCGGCGTTCACGATCCCCATGTCCAGTCCCTCACGAATGGCGTGGAACAAGAATGCGGAGTGAATGGCTTCGCGTAGAACGTTGTTACCGCGGAAAGAGAAGGATACGTTGGAGATGCCGCCGCTGGTGCGCACGTGGGGAAGGTTCGTTTTAATCCAACGAACGGCCTTGAAGAAATCCACCGCGTAGTTGGCGTGTTCTTCCATGCCAGTGCCGACCGTCAAAACGTTCGGATCAAAGATGATATCTTCAGCAGGGAAGTCAGCCTTCTCCGTGAGTAATTTGTAGGCCCGCTCGCAGATCTGAATGCGCTTCTCGTAGGTATCGGCCTGGCCCTTCTCATCGAAGGCCATGATGACCACGGCCGCCCCATACTGGCGCACGAGCTTGGCGCGCTCGATGAATTGCTCTTCGCCGTCTTTGAGGGACAGTGAGTTGACGACGCATTTGCCTTGCACACGCTTAAGTCCTGCCTCCAGCACAGTCCATTTCGAGCTATCAATCATCACAGGGACACGCGCGATATCCGGTTCTGCAGCAATGAGGTTGAGGAAATCAACAATCATCTTCTCTGAGTCGATCATGCCATCATCGAAGTTGATGTCGATGATCTGCGCGCCGTTCTCGACTTGCTCGCGCGCAACCTTGAGCGCGTCTTCCATGCGATTCTCTTGAATCATTTTCTTGAACGCGATGGAGCCGGTGACGTTCGTTCTTTCACCGATGTTCAAAAAATTTGAACCCGGGAAGAGAGTCAAGGCCTCAAGACCAGACCACTTGGGGATGAATTCTTTTTTGGGGAGGGGGCGAGGAGGAGCAGAGGCGGCGGCGTCCGCGATGGCGCGGATGTGCGAATCGGTGGTGCCGCAACAACCGCCGACGATGTTGAGCCATTTGTTCTGCATGAACTCGTTAACAATCTTCGCCGTGTACGCAGGTGATTCATCATACTGGCCGAATTGGTTCGGTAAACCAGCGTTCGGATAAATCGAAACGTGGAACGGCGATTTCGCGGCCAGGACTTCTACATACGGGCGCATGAGTTCGGCACCGAGAGCGCAGTTCAACCCAATCGACATCAAGGGTAAGTGCGACACAGAGTATAAGAACGCTTCAACGGTCTGGCCTGAGAGAGTGCGGCCGGATTGATCCGTGATCGTTCCTGACACCATGATGGGAAGAGGCGTTTGACCCGTTTCATTGAAGTATTCGCTGATGGAGAACAACGCGGCCTTCGCATTGAGCGTGTCGAAAATAGTTTCAACGAGAAGAATGTCCACGCCGCCTTTCACGAGAGCAGCCACTTGTTCTTTGTAAGCCGTTTTGAGGTCATCAAAATTAACGGCACGGAAACCAGGATTGTTCACATCAGGAGAGAGTGAGGCGGTTTTCGTAGTCGGTCCGATAGAACCCGCAACAAAGCGTGGTTTCTTAGGATTCATCTTGGTGAATTCATCACACAGAGCTCTTGCTTGCTGTGCGGAGACGAGATTGATCTCGTCACACAAATCTTCCATTTCGTAGTCGGCCATGGAAATACGTTGAGCACTGAAGGTGTTCGTTTCGAGAATGTCGGCGCCGGCTTCGAGATACTTACGATGAATTTCCGTGATCACATCGGGACGTGTGAGTACGAGGAGATCGTTGTTGCCCTTGAGTGGGCGTGGAAAATTTTTGAAGCGTTCGCCGCGGTAATCTTCTTCTTCCAACTTATAACGTTGGATCATGGTTCCCATGGCACCATCGAGCACGAGTACGCGCTTTGCGAGTTCTTCTAAAACATTGGCCACACGGACTCCTTGGAGGAAGTCAGTAGAGTATTATTTATTTAGAACAGTGCCAAGGAAAATCTCGAGATTTCCGTAACTTAACAAAACTTATTGAGTCTAAGTCATGAAATAGAAGCCCACTAAGAAAAAGCTAAACGCCGCAACGAGGTAGCGATTCGGGAGTTTACGCTCCCAGAGGCACTCAAGCATTGAAACCCAGACCGGACCGGTAATAGCCACGGCGGTCAAAGAAGCTACGTGGGCGTATTTGAGAGCTGTTAAATAGAGTGCGAGTGAGACAAACGTTCCACAGACACAGGCAATCACGAGCAAAGATTTCTCTTTGAGTTTCATCGGCAAGATGTCGCGAGCGATTTGTATTATGCCCTTAGGTCGAATCACAAAATAGCCCAACATCGCACCGGCGCAGCGGATGAGATTCACCTGCATGGCATCGAGGTTGGTCGTGAGTTCAAAGGCTTCGCGCGTGAGCATCACGCCGACGGCATCGAGCACAATACCGGCGAAGGCCCAGAAGAAACTCTGCAGATCCCAGCGTCCCGTGAGTTTGTTTCTCTCGAGGAGAAAAACGCCTAAACAGGCCATCATACAGGCGACAGCAATGGCCTGGGAGCTGTTGAAAGACTGAGCAAGAAAGAAGTAGCCGTAGAGTCCGAGGAGTAAGGGCTGAAAGCTAAAAAGCACCAGAGAACGCCCAGCACCGAGAGTGGTATAAGCGCGGAAAAGGAAGAGATCGCCGATGCACAGGCCTATAAGTCCGCTTAATAAAAGATAGCAGGTGGCCGTCACAGATAGGGGGGTAACGCCCGTATACCAGGTAGCAAGGCCAAAGAGGACAATAGCGATGGTGACCTTGAGTTGGTTAATCCAAAAGGGGGAAAACCGGCGAGCGTAGAGTGAGAACACTAGGCTTGAGGTGCTAAAAAACAGATTAGCGGCAAGCGCTAGAAGATAGACAGAAGTTGAACTCATAGGAGTAGGATATCATTATGAAGAACCTTGTGGCATCGGTTTTGACAGCAGTAGGAATAGGAACTCAGGGAGGCAATATGTCGACGGAAAAAGATATCTACAAAGAGAAGCTTGATCCTGAGCAGTACCGCATCTGTCGCATGGGTGGAACGGAATCACCGCATTCCGGAAAGTACAATAAGCACTCTGAAAAGGGCACCTACACTTGCGTGGCCTGCGGACAGGAGCTTTTCACCTCAGACACCAAGTTCGATAGTGGTTCGGGCTGGCCAAGTTTTTACGACGTCTATCAATCGAAGCACGTGAAGCTGATCGATGATTACGCCTTTAATATGCATAGGGTAGAGGTTCGATGTGCGAAGTGTGATTCGCACCTTGGACACGTGTTTGACGATGGCCCGAAGCCGACGGGCAAACGCTGGTGTATAAATTCCGTGGCTTTGGACTTCAAGCCAGCCAAGTAAATTCTACACTCGATGTATTTTCCACTCCGAGATTGGGTATAAGGAGCCGTTACCTAATTTCGGAGGTCGTCATGAAGTGGATACCTTGTTTCCTTTTGAGTCTTTCTCTAGCAGCGGGTGTGGCGCAGGCCCAGTCGTACGTTGTGAAGGGCAATGGCACGGTGTTGAACATCGACACCAATGGTGATCTCTTTGACCGTGGCCAATTCATCCTTCCGTACCAAATAAGCTACAGCGGCGGTCAGTTCTACGTGACGAGCGAGCGTCAGCTCGTGACCATGGACAATAGTGGTTTTTTCTATCGCCAGGATATCCACTCTCTTAAAGCTCCGAAGGAAGTGGCCTACACAGGGTTTAACTATTTCATCGAGCGCGACGGAACGCCATGGACCATCGACAGCCAAGGCATTCCCGTAAAAGGTGAGCTGAACAAAGCCCTCAAAAAGCCAGTGATGAAGGGTGGAAATTTCGTGATCGTCGAAGGTGAGCGCCGGAAACCACCTCGTCTTTTCGTGGTGACTGATCGCGGCTACATCTTGGAAAGCGTTGTGGAAGGGCTCGATCTCAGCACAATAAAGTACGTGGGTGGAAACTTGATGGTGACCGCTGAGGGCGTGCTCTACACCATT
>JAIXOY010000228.1 GCA_027486525.1 Pseudomonadota bacterium | reverse complement strand
TGTTGTCGCGGATGCCGGAGGGGTACATGTAGGGCGAGTGGCGGGAGTTGGCCATGATACAGACGCCGCCGCTGGTCTCCAGACGTGAAGTCTCGATGTTCTTCGTGGCGTCTCGGCACTCGCGCGCCAGCGCCACTTGGTAGGCCAGACCGCGAGTGTTCTGCATGGCCGCGCTCAGTTGCGCAGGCACTGAAATGAGGCCCTGGATCTGCTCTGCGCTCTGGCGCGCTCTTTGACGGATCTGTTCAATCTCGGCTTGCGCCAGCGCTGCCCCGCTCACCTGCGCCGTCTCGGCCATGGCAAGGATTTGCTCTAAGTCGCGCATGCAGCTTCCACCGCCGTCGCACATGGAGATCACAAAATTCTGGCGCGCGGTCGCGTTCTGAGTGGCATTCTGCGCCATGAGTCGGTTCAAGGCGCGTGCACTCTCTTCGGGCGTCACGACGTCGCTGATGGATTTATCCGCGTTGCAGGTGAAGAACACCGGGTACGCCCACGCCGGGGCGGTCAGAGTGAGGGTGAGCACTGTGAGAATTTTACGCATGGGGCTTCCTAGGTTTTTGGCCAGGGACAGACAATCTTTTGTCCCTTCCAGCTCAGAGTTAATTCGTCTTTTTTGCTTTTACAGTCGATCTCGGCACGCGGTCCTTCCGTACTCGCAGCGCGGAAGAGGTCGATCGTGGGCGCGACGATGCAGTAGCTCGCGGCCGGAGTGCCAGGGAAAATGGGTGTGGCCCCGTAGTCCACATGCGTTCCACTGCGCGCGACGACCTGGTAGCACGGCCGCAGCTCCTCGGTGGGAAAGGCGCACTCGGTTTTTTCAAGCGACACATGATCCTCACCGACCTTGAGTTCGCAAGCGAGGAGCGCGCTGGAGAAGAAGCTGAGAAAAAGAAGGAGTTTCATTGGGTCAACCTGCCGACGATGATTTTTTCCATGTCTGCGTAGCGCTCACACTGTAGGCCATAGCCGTTGGTGCCAAGATTGGAAGACCAGTAACACAGGCCGATGCTCGTGCCGCTGCTGTCAGTGAGCGGTCCCGCCGCCACGACGGAGTGGCCACTGACGGGAGGACGCGTGCGCCAGATTTGCACCAAATCATTTTCCCTCGGCCAGTCGAGCTGCGGGAGTTCGTTTCTTCTAAATGTCGCTCCGTAGCCCACGCCCAGCTGGCGAACGAGCTCGTCGGGTTGGGCGGCGAAGTTGAGGGCTTGATACACTGGCCCGTGTAGGTCGGCCCAGAGCGCGAGCTGCTCTTCGGTGATGCGGCCCTCGTCTCTCCAGCGGCGCGCCTGGGTCAGGAACGCGAGGAAAACCGCACTGGTGCACATGCTGTGATGTTTGCCACCGCAGAGCACGGTTCCGTCGACGAGCAGCTGCGCGACGGTTTCACGGAACGCGGTGGCGTCGAAGTGCTGTCTGACGTAGCCACAGTTCTGCGGAAACGCCTCGACGACCGAGAGGAGCCCGGGCGGCTTCACTTCGCCGGCGTTCGCGCAGCTCGGTGGGACCGGCGGGTTCTCCAGAAGGTCGACGCCGTCCTGGATCGCAGCGCCGCAGCGGATGGCCGGTACCAAGTTATCATTGCCACGCTGTTTGACGTTGAGCCGCTGGGTCGCGAGGAGAGGCGATGGGCACACGCAGTCCACGCCCACCGAACACTCGCGGTAGGTGTCGGCCAGCGCTGGGGCCGCGACGAAAGAAAGGAGCAAAACAAACAGCGTGTTTCTCATTTTTCGAGGAATCGTTTCTTCACATCGTCATAGCGAAACGTGCGTTCCGCTTTGTTGTTCTCGGTGGGAAGCGAGCGACGGCGAACCGTGAACTCCCGCGAATCATCGCTCCAGGCGATCTTACCTGCGAGCGTGGGCCCTTCTTCGGCGCACTTGCCATCCACGTAGTAGAAGGAATGGTCGCAGCCCCGCTCGCCGCAGGAATCGACGTGGGAGAGGACGAAAATTTTTTGTTTCCCAATCACAACCGGAAGCGTGGTCACCTGGCCCTCTTCGTCCCATTGCTGACGGAAGTGCTTTTCGATGTCGGCGACGGGAACGTCGCACGCCCAAGCGCTAGAACTAGCTAGAAGTAAAATGCTTAGAATTGTTCTCAAGAAACCTCCCCAGGTTATACCCATTTAGTTTAAGAGAACTCGGCCATTGTCTCAACCTGGTCATTCTGTGCCCATGACAAGATATTGATTTTTATAGGCGACGTAACTTTTATAGTGATTCCCGTACCGCACCAACTCCTCGGCAGTCAGCTCTCGCGTGACCTGCGCCGGCCGTCCCATGATCATGCTCCCGGGGGGGAAGGTTTTTCCGGGCGGCACCAGTGTTCCGGCGGCGACCACGGAGTTTTCTCCGATGACCGCGCCATCCAAGATGATAGCGCCCATCCCGATCAAACAGGAATCGCCGATGGTGCAGCCATGCATGACGACGCTGTGGCCGATGCTCACGTTTTTGCCGATGGTGAGCGCATCTTTTTCCGTCACGTGGAGCATGCTCAAATCTTGCACGTTGGTGTTCTCGCCGATGCGAATGAAATTGACGTCGGCGCGGACGACGCAGTTGTGCCACACAGACACGTGATCACCGAACACAACGCGCCCAACGATCTGGGCCCCCGGCGCTATGTAAACGTCTTGTCCGAAACTATGCGTCCATTGCAAATAGCGGTGAATGGGCATGCAACTCTCCTCGTAGAACACCTAACATCTTGATGCCGTCCGGGAACAACTGCTGCGGAACCAACTGGACCTTTCCGCCGTCACGAATGACCGCGGCGGCGAGTTCCGTCTCCGGGCCCGACGGTTGCGGCGCCTTGCTTAAGAGCAAGCGGGAGATGTCGCCACGCTCGGCCGCGCGTGTTAGCTCGACGACATCACTCAACACGCGCCCGGCGCGCATTTGCACGCGCAGACGCTCTTGGAAATGGCCCACGTAAACGTCCCGGACCTTCGCGCGGAAGAGATCGGCACAGTGAAGGATCTGCGGACAAGTCAGTGCTGTGAGGTCACTGCCTGTATGAGCAATCACCCCGTAAGGATGTTGGAAGAATTTGACGAAGGCACTCACGAGAGTGTCTTCACCAGCGACGACCACCGGCAGCCGGGCCAAGCGCGGAACTTGCAGTAAATGCAGAGCGAAGCGCTTGAGCTCCATGAGCGGTCGGTGGGCCACCACTTGTCGCTGCGGAAGAGGATCCATCGCCACGTCCCGCGCGTCGATTAACTCCAGCTGCACATTGTCGCCCACATAGAAGCGCAACTCGCTGGAAGTTAAAATGATGAGGGCGTACTCCGGGTTACTGAAAAAATCGATCGGTTTCAAATGAGCATCAATGTTCTACGAGCGGGCCTCATGCCACGCTGTCTCGACTTTTAGTATAAACTATCGCATGCTGATTTTGCAGAGAAACCGAATACCCGCGCTCCCAACTCAACTACACAAAAAAGCAATTCATGAATCTCATCCTGGCCAGCACTTCTCCCTATCGTCGCGCGCTGCTCGAACGCTTGGGCTACCCTTTTACCTGTGAAAAACCCAACGTCGACGAAGATCGGTACAAAGCTGACGGCCACGCGCCGCAAGCGCTGGCCGCACTGCTGGCGCGAGAAAAAGCACGGGAAGTTTCGTTGCGCAAACCAGGAGCGCTGGTGATCGGCGGTGATCAAGTCGCCGCTTTGGGCACAAGTATTTTGGGTAAACCCGGCAGCGTTGACATGGCGGTGGCGCAACTGCTGCGACTGCAGAACCAAACGCACCAACTCTTCACGGCCGTGCATCTCCTGGGTCCGGGGATCGATATTCCGCTGATGGAAACCACCCACCTCAGCATGCGAGCTCTAAGTTTCCAAGAGGCCCGTCACTACGTCATGAAAGATCAGCCCCTGGATTGTGCCGGGTCGTACAAATTAGAAATGACGGGTGTGAAACTCTTCTCGAAGATCGAGGGCGCCGATCACGACGCCATCGTCGGCCTGCCACTCATCAGTCTGCAGACGGCACTGTTAGGTCTTGGTTTTAGATTTTTTGATGAGACTCGCTAGCTCGATGATCTGCCGATTTTCGCGCACGAAAAGTCCTTCGTCGCCCTTCAAGGCATCAGTCACCATGGCACGGG
>JAIXOY010000033.1 GCA_027486525.1 Pseudomonadota bacterium | reverse complement strand
TGAGATGCTGGCCGATTTTATGTCCTTGATGAGATTTAAAGCTGCAGAAAAGGGAATAGGATTTCATTTTTCCGTCGACACTCTTTTCCCCGATTTGATTAGTTCTGACCCTCTTCGCCTACGGCAAATCCTCGTCAATGTGGTTGGTAATGCGATTAAGTTTACCGACAAAGGCTATGTTGATTTCAGTATTTCATTTGTTGATTCAATTTTGAGATTTAAAGTCACAGATACAGGCTTAGGTATTTCGAAAGATCAAGAATCCCGACTCTTTCAACCCTTTACTCAAGCAGACACGTCCACCACGCGAAAGTTTGGAGGCACGGGATTGGGTTTGATTTTATCAAAACGCCTGGCCGAAACCTTAAACGGAAGTCTGGAACTTATTGAAAGCGTTGTGGGGGGGGGAAGTACTTTTCAGATTGAAATGAACTCGGCTTTGCTTCCAAATGCCAAGCTTGTGGGGAGTGATGCGTTGACCATTAAAGCGTTAACCCACCCAAGTTACATCGACGGTCAAGCATTGCGTGGCCTCAATGTGCTTCTAATAGAAGACTCTCCAGATAACGTAAGACTCTTCACCTTGTATCTAACCCAAGAAGGTGCGCAAGTGAAAACAGCTTTTGACGGCGCAAGTGGAGTTGAACTTGCTTTATCTGAAAACTTTGATGTTCTGCTGATGGATATTCAGATGCCCATTCTTGATGGTCATGGAGCTACCAAAAAACTTCGCCAATTGAATTTCTCTAAACCCATTATTGCTTTAACGGCCCATGCAATGAAAAAAGAGCGTGATAAATGCTTCGAATCCGGATTCACCGAGTATTTAACGAAGCCCATTCAGCGAGAGTTATTGATTGATGTGTTGTCCCGTTATGTTCCACTTAGAAATGCGGATATAATCGGAAATGGGAAAAAGTAAGAATGATCCCACTTGGCCTAGCTTGTCAGCGAGGTCTTCGATGATTTTCTTTGTGTATCTCATAACGATCTTGATCTAAGCGCAATTACGCAGTTCTTGCTTTCATTGCTTGATCTAAATCCCAAGTGGCCTGCAGATTCATCCAGATTTTTGGTGATGTCTTAAGCGCCTCAGCCAGGTCCAGGGCCGTCTCGGCAGTAATGCCGCGTTTACCTCGGATGAGTTCGTTGAGCTTGGCTTTGGTCCAACCTAACTTGTCAGCGAATGCGGCCTGAGTTAGCTCCATAGGTTCTAGAAACTCCTCAAGGAGAATTTCGCCGGGGTGGATAGGTTTCTTAGGTTGCTTCATTATTCTTTCGCGAGTTGCTCTAGCGTCTTTTTATGCTTTTTGGACGAAGCTTCCATCTTCTTGTCCGACTCCATTTCATCGACCAAGGCAGCTTCTTTTTCTGCAAGTCTAGTCATCATGTTCTTGTATTGGCCATTGATGTCTTTCGCCTGAGTCATCACGTTGTTCTCACCTCTAGCATGAGGATTTTGGCTAAGAGTCTTGATGAAGAGATGGAGATGCTTTTTCATATGGTTTTTTAAATAAACAGCGCTGGCTCCACTTTAAACTTTTCCGCCAGCTCTCGAATTTGTCTCAGGTTAAGCTCACGCTCTCCCTTTAGGACCTTAGAGACGTTAGGTTGCCCACCAAGTTCCTTGGCCACATCAGTCTGATTAAGACCTTTGAGTTCCATGAGATAGGCGAGCATCTCGCGGCCACTCACGTCTGCGGCGGCAAACATCTTGGTTTCGTAGTCTGAAATCAAGTCTGTGAGAGTCTGAAGATAGACCTCCACACCTTCATCGGCTTTATTCTCGTTAAGAGCATTGATCAAATGCTCTGCGATTTGCAGGGCCGCCTCATATTGCTTCTTGGCAGTGATGGGACGAAGAGGGAAGAATTCTACCATCTCAATATAGGACTCGGAAACCTTCTGCGGTTTGAGCTTCGAGTCTTTCTGAAGATCTTCGATGATTTTTTTAGCGTGTCCCATTTAGTCTCTCCATTTGTCTTTGTCGTAGTCTTCGTGGGTCAGAACATGTGTTACGAGGATGACTTGGACGCCGAACTGGATTTTCGTGATCGCCCGTACTTTATTGCCACCCACATCAAAAACGGCCTGGTTGCCGACAAAATCTACATTCACCCCGAAAAGATTTTTCACATCTTGCGGAGTCTTAAAGGTAGCGTTCTCCAGGAGCTTGACCCAACGGTCTAACGCCTTCCTGCTGGTAGGGTGCTTCTTCTTGAAGGTCTCTATCGTTTCTCGTCCAATGAGCTTCACAGGTGGATTATATCATATTGATATATTTTTATCCAGGGAGATATGTCAAAATGACATAGTTGTGGCGCTAACTTGGCGCTAAAATCTCCAAAAATGGGCAAAAAAAGATAAAAACGGACGAGCACAGACGACGACTCAAAGTTAATCTAACCCATCTAAACTATTCACTAATACTTCGAAATCATGAGCATTCATCAAACCTCAAAACGTCACTCCCTTCCTGGGCACCAAATGTTTCTGGTCGGGCGTTGGCCCGACATAAAAAGCACCCCCCAGGGTGCTTTTTTTTATTTCAAGAATCTTAGGCTGAGCGAGCTTTCAACCATCCTTGTTTGCAGTAGTAAACGTTAAGATCACGTAAGAAGTACCAGTTACAAAAACCACGTTTAATTGCTGTTAATCTCCATTCGCAATTCAATAACAATGAAGCACTCATCTCTTTTTGGGTGTGAATCATTCTTCGAGAGGGTCCCATGAAAACACTCGCCGCCGCCATTCTCCTGACCGTCAGTTTCTCTGCCTTCGCGAGCGAGGAGTACGGAACTGCCAGCGAGTGCGCAAGTGCGCTGGATGAGCAGGCCCGTCTCTCACAACTGATCCGCGCGAACTCGAACGCCATCCTTGCCCAATTGCCGTCTGGCGAAGAGGACCACCTGTGGCCAGAGATCGATGATGAAGCGGAGTCATTTGAAGACGACATCACCGTTCTTCGCCGGCGCGGTGCCCGCCTGAACCAACGCCTTCAGGAAGTGAAACGAGTTGTCCGCGAAGCGTGCCCTCGGGTGTACCCAGAGTAAACCGCACTAATGGCATTCTTGTGCTTCTTGAGTGATTAATTTGTCCAATCTGTAAAATTTTATCAATTCTCACACTCCTGCTTGCATTCGGACCCCTAGGGGCTATTGCTTCTCCAACATCTTAAGGAGTCCCTCACATGAAAACTATTTTGTTCAGCCTTCTTGCTTTAGGAATCAATAGCGCATTCGCCGCACCTCTTATTGAGGAAGCCATCTGCACAGGAAAAATAGACGGCGAAGAAATGAAGGTCATTTCTTTGGTCAATCCGATGAACTGGTGTGAAGAACAAGGGGCGACAGATCTCAATGCCGTCATCTTCGTTGAATCGACCTCCGACATGGGCGGGGTGTTCATGAGCGGTGAAGTGATCACAGCAACGATGTCCAATCCGACGGAGTCTTCGACCGTCCTGACGAGCACAACTCGTGGTGTGGTGGATGTGAGAATGAGCTACTCGTACGATGATGCACCGGCCACCTTCGAGATGCTCGACGAGAACGGTGTGCTCCAGAAGTTCGAACTTACCTGCGAGTTCCCTCAGTACCATATCGAGTGTGACGAAGAGTAGAGAATCGCAAAAGCACCCTCCGGGGTGCTTTTTTTGATACGTGGTCTCTCGGAACTGCTAAGTCTAGTAAACTACGATCCCCCTTCAAACACCAATCCCTAAAGTTAAGCGATCTTTGCTTCTAGCCGATAAACAAACCATTATGGTTTATAAAATCCTGCTCACGGCAAGCCTCGTGCTCAATGTTACCATCTGCCACGCGCAGATGTTTTCGCCGCAGATGATGGCAGGCCTTCAGCAGATCGCAGATCCCACGACTCTCGTTCCGGATCAGAGAGGTTGCGCACCGGGATCGACGGAAAGTGACCAAGTAAATGCGACGTTCCCGAGCTGCCCGGACAGCGCCGGAAGTGCCCAGCCGGATGTGAGGACTTCCAGCCTGACCGCTCAGCAGCGGAGCTTCTGCGGCCTCGATGCGGGGTCATCGGCACAGAGCTTGTTTGGTGCGACGTTCGGCGGCGTGATGGGGAACGACTTAAAAAAAGCTTTCAACTGTACCCTGGCTTTCGAGCTCCAAAAGAACCTTGAGAAGCTCCGTGAGACGAGAGATTGCTTCGGCGATGCCAAGGTCGCAGATGTGGCCTGTAATCAGAAACGAAGAGAGCTTTTCGCAGAGACATCGACCGCCTACAACCAATCGCTCTCAGCGCTCGTACGCGCCGAAGGTTACGACGATCGCAGAGGCACCAAGTCCACTGCCTTTACTTTGGAGATGGACATTGGGGCGGTAGAGGGGTTACCGAGCCCAGGGACATTCGAACGAACGCCGCGGGAGCGGATCGAGTGCATCATCGACGACCGAGTTGCCCCGAGCGCTGGCCTCGCGAGCCTGAGCTTCCAGGGCGTGAACATCGATAGCGTCCTGGAAAATTTCGGAGGCGATGCGAAGCTCTTGGGCGCATTCCAAGGCGTGCCACGGCTGCCGCAAAAATTCATTGAACGCGAACGCGATAAGTTCGTCTCCTACGTCTCCGACGTCCTGGTCGTCTGCGAGCGCGGTGGGAGCTATCCCCGCGCCAACTCCGTCGCCCAAGCGACGGTCGGTCTGATGGGCAAAGCGCAGATCTGCAACGAGCCGATCAGCCAGGGCATTGGCCGCGAACCGCTTCCGTCGGAGCTCGGGCCCTACCTCGAGTTTCGCCAGGAGCAGGCGCAGGCCCGCTACTCGGAACTCGTCGCGCGCAACCCGCAGATCGCTTACCTCAACGTCCAGCCTAGTGACCTCTCCGATACCGCCGAAGCCCCGCTGCGTCTTAGTGAGAACAAGCGGTCGCGCGATATGATGAAGGCAGCCTACGATCAGGTTGTGCGGAACACGGAAAAGTTTCAGAAGATGCTGCTCGAGAACCGCATCGACTACGACACGGAAACCGTGCTCCTGCCGGCGATGGATAGCTTCTTGGCGCATCCGAAAAACAAGCAGTACTGCGGACAGGCGCGGAACATCGCTCAGAACCTGCGGCCCATCGCCGCCGGTGCGGATGCCGTCAAATCCTTTGCGGTGAGCTTCGCAGCCTACACGGCTTGCTACTCAACAGGTGTGGCCACCACCGGGCTCGGAGGTCTCATGGCCTGCCCCGCCGTGATCGAAGGAGCTCGCACGGTACTCACGGGACAAAAGAGTCTGCGCCTTTCGCAGGTCCTCACATCGGCGACGAACGATGACGTGGTCCGGGGCATCGCGAGCTCGGGTGTGTTGAGCAAGGCCGATCAGCGCTTCGTCGAAGCCTTCGAAGATCTCATGAACGTTCCGAGAGAAGCGATCTTCGGTGAAATTGCAAGCGCGGGTGTGTACAGCCTCGCGACCGAAGCTGTTCGGCGGGGGTTGATTCCCATCGGACGCAACGCCGACGGAACGCCCAACGAAGAAAAAGCCATCGCCGATGCTTACAACCTGATCGAGGGCCTCATCGACGCTACGAGATAGCGTCTCACGTCGTTCTTTACTTTAGAAATCGTGCCCGCTTCCAGGGCAGCCTCTCTTGTTTGCAGTGGTAACCATTAAGAACACGTAAGAAGTACCAGTTAAAAGCACTACGTTTTAGTGCTGCTAACCTTCACGTGTGTGGAAACATTTTAATCAAGAGGTCCCCCATGCTTAAGTCATCATCATGCATTTTTTTGGCACTCCTGGCGCTGGCGAGCGTTGTTGGAATGGAGACTGTGCAAGCGCAAGACTTCAACGACCGACGAAACGTGCCACGCCGGCAACAAGACCATCGTCGCGGTTTCAACGAAGGCCGTAACTGCACAAGGCTCGAATCAGAGTTAATGCAATCTCTCTGTCGCAGCGGTTCCCAGCGCAGCTGCCAAAATGCGACTCGTAGCCTCGGGGCAGGTAACGGAGTGCTCGCGGAAGATCTCTTAGCGTATCATGAGACGAGAACCCGCAATGGTCGACGCATGCAAAGCAGAGGGCATGTGAACGGTGGAGATGAATACAGCTACACGCAATATGACCTCGATCTGGCCCGGGAGTTCATGGAGTGCGAGGGGCGCAGTATGTCGGACTTTGAAAGAGACGCGAATCGCGAAGCTGATGAGTACCACGAGAGAATGGAGAGAGAGGAGCGCGACAGAGAAGAAAGAGAAGAGCGCGATCGCAGAAGGCCCTAGTATTTAGGGAATCGAGTTAGATGGCACCAGGTCGAAAGACGCATCGAAACCCCGTGCTCGTTGAGGTTGTGCTAGCTGTTGAGGTTAAATGAAGCAAGTACACCCCAGTGTATTGACCTGTGCCATAGTGGCCTCCGCGAAGGGCTGATCCGCCGGTCCCACCAAAAAATTGACCAAAGTTTGTGGAGGAGTGTGCTGCAGGATTCGCGGGCATATAGTCCGCAGCGGCCAAAGCTCCACAGGATACAATAGGTAGAAGTTCAACCCATCCGGACGCACAAGTGGTTGGACCGGCCTGTAATCCAGGACTAGGGCTCCAGTCTGTCCATTCCCAGACGTTACCTGATAAATCCCAGATGACTTGTCCGTTAGAAAGTGTGTGAGTTCGTTTTTGCTCCTTACCAGAGCCTGCGGCTTGCCCGGCGTTGTTCAAGGTGCCATTGTATGGATCATTTATATCCGTCACAGCGAGAACAGCGACAGCGCCCATAGGATTATTATCCGAATGCCCACGATTGAGCACCCCTGTGCCGACCGCGCCGCCAGACCAGTTAGAAGCAACATTTTCTATGTTGGTGGCGATGGTCATCCATTCGGGATTGGAGATGAGGTCATAGTTAGCCCCTAAAATTGTGCATTTAGATTTTGCGGCTATTTGGCTAAGGCCAACCCATGGTTGGTTGGCCGGCTGAGAGGTTGCAATACTGGTTACGTTTTTCATCTCAAATTGGGCCACACAAAAAGGGGACACGACCCCAAAGGCTGGGTTGGCGGGAACGAGAGCGTAGTTTACAGGACAGGCCGTTACGGTCAGTGTGACAGATGCGGTTGACGGTCCAGCGGAGTTGGTCGCGGTGACGGTATATGGTGTTGCTGCAAGCGCGCTCGCTGGCGTT
>JAIXOY010000234.1 GCA_027486525.1 Pseudomonadota bacterium | reverse complement strand
TCGCCGCCCGGTGCGCGAGCCCCTTGCTCACGATGTCGACGCGTTCCTTGATCTGTTCACAGAGCTCTTTAAGTTTACCGCGCAAGATGCCGTCGGTCGTTTCTGTTTCTGTGGCGTTGAGCTTTTTCACGTGCGCGAAGAAGGCCTCTTCACTCAGAGTCTGCGCCAGAGTGAACTGTTCTTCGCTGCGAGTGGTGAGGAAGCTGACCTTGTCGGTTCCTTCGATCTCAGTCTCCGGCAGCAAGTAGCGCCGGAATCCCCAGCGGTACTTCACCGGCGGAGTGTAGAGCTGCTTCACTCGTTCATAGAGTGGATCGCCGGCGGCCTTCGACGCCTGAGTCGCGTAGATCAGGTTGAAGTTCCCTTTCGGGTCGATGTTTTTTATGTTGTAGGAGTGGCGGATGAAGTTATCGCCACCCTTCTTCTTGTACATGTAGAAATCCCCGGAAGCGATGCGATTGAGCGCCAGGGGATAGGAGTCGTTGAGCGAGAGGGTCTCGGTTCCCAGCGAGAGGCCGAGGTAGTTGGCGAAGGCCACCACACGCTTGGGGCCCGCCGCAACGGCGTCGAAGCGAGTCATCGCTTGCGTGAACCGCTGGACCTTGCTTTCCGCAGAGGCCACCGGGTTTTTGGCAGAAAACGGGAGCGAGTTCTCGTAGGCGAAGATCACGCGCAGGATGTAGCTCACGTCGGCGCAGTCGGCGGAGATGCCGTCGTAGGGCCCCGGCACACAGTTCTTTCGACCACGGCAGCTGAAAATTGTCTGGTGAACTTTCGGCGAAGCGACCCACTTCGCGTAGCGGGTTTCCCAGTCGACGTTCCACTTCTCGGTCGGCGTCCACACCTCGGCAAAGGCGAAGGGGAGGAGTTTGAAGAAAAGGAGAAGGGCCAGCATGGTGCGCTCCAAAGCAGAGATCTAGTAATTTGGGGAAAGTCTAGCAAGGAAGCTGGTCGCGCTGTTGGCGGTATGAATTATCTTCATGGCAAGGCCCGCCGTTTGATCCCGACGGTAAAAAATTCAGTTCGTTCTTCCCCCCACATCGATACCACTGGCTTTTCGGGAGTTTTGCTTCTAGCTTGCGGCCCATTAATGTTTAGAACCCCGTCGCCAAAGGAACCCCCCATGAAGAGGTACGTAAGTCTATTGTTATGCCTTTCCATTCTTTTCTGTCACCAGGGTGCCATGGCTCAGGGGAGCGCGCTCAAGCTTGCGCTCGACGAGCTGAACTATTCGTTGAGCGTCGAGTGGGATCAGAAAGATCCGGCCTTCCAGGCACAGCAGATTAAAAAGTTTCGAGCCAAGATCCTGGAGCTGAAGAAAAACGGCGCGACGGCAGAGCAGCTCTTAAGCGAAGCCCAGGGTATGATTGCGGACAGATCATTGCGGGATCAAGTCACGAGTGCCGCGGCACTCCTCAACCCCCACAAGCTGTCTGATGATCAACTCCTCAATGCCATCCTGGACACCAGGACCCAGGCCGAAATCAGGGGGGCGAGCTGGAGTGGTGAATTCTTCCAAGAGAACTTGCCCTACATCGTCGTCGCCATCGTTATCCTCATGCTCGTTATTAGCTCCCAGGGCAGTGATTCCTCTTCCGGCGGGACCAGCGCAGAATCGGATAGCTGTGGCTACAAAGGGGACGGCTCATTTCAATGTGGAACGGACTGTGGCTACAGGGCCAACGGTGCGTATCTATGTGGCAGCGACTGCGGATACAAGGGCGACGGCTCATTCCAGTGTGGGACGAACTGCGGTTACAAGGCCAACGGAGCTTATCTTTGCGGCACGAACTGCGGTTACAAAGCGAACGGTGAATACCTCTGCGTCCCTAACTAGTGCGCGACGCAGCATCTTGATAAGTTAAAGATACCTGGGGTCTGGAAAGAGGCGTTTGTTTGTGCTATCAAACACAGGTCTCGCCTATCATACAAGGACCATTTATGCGCTTCGTCGCTCTCGCTCTATTACTGCTCCCTCTCTCCGTCCATGCGCAAACTTTGCAAGACAGTGTTCGTGCTTACGGTGATCACGTCCATGCGTCCTACGCCCAAGTGCTCACGACTGCAGAAGAGCTGCGTGAGGCGATCCACACTTTCACCGCCACTCCTTCCGTCGTCACACACGAGATGGCGAAGACGGCGTGGGTTCAAGCACGGGAAGCCTACGTTCAAACTGAGGTCTTTCGTTTCTACAACGGACCGATTGATCGTGAGGGCGGCCCGGAAGGGTTGCTGAATGCGTGGCCACTGGATGAGGCCTACATTGATTACGTCGTCGGAGCACCGGCCGCGGGCATCATCGGTAACACCACCGAGTTTCCAGAAATCACCAAAGAGCTTTTGATCGAGTTGAATGAGCTTGATGGCGAAAAAAATATTTCAACGGGTTACCACGCCATTGAGTTTTTGCTCTGGGGCCAAGACTTCTTTGCGGACGGCCCCGGTCAGCGCTCGTTCGAAGACTATCTCACAGCACCCAACGCTGATCGCCGTGCGAGGTACTTGAATCTCATCGCAGACATGCTGGTGGCCGATGTCGCTGGCCTTGAATCAGAGTGGCGCGCCGACGGTGCTTACCGTGCGGAGTTCTCGGCCTTGCAAGAGACGGCGGCGATGAAGAAGATCCTTGCCGGCATTATCTTCATGGCCGGCGATGAGCTCTCAGGTGAACGCATGTACGTCGCCTACGATTCTCGCGGCCAAGAAGACGAGCAGTCATGCTTCAGCGACACCACCCACATGGACATCCAGTGGAACTACTGGGGCGTCGAGAACGTCATAAAAGCCACTGGTCTATTAGAGCTTCCGGAAGTGAAAGGCACGGCCCTCGCCGCTCGTATTGCTGATCGCATGACCAACATTCGCGCGATGCTTGCGGGCATCCCTGCTCCTTTCGATCAAGCGATCGTGAACGAGGGCAGCCGCTCCATGATTCTCGCTTCAATCGACGAGCTAGAGGCCCTGGCTCTTGATCTCGTGGAAGTGTCAGTGCTTCTCAAGGCGCGTGTAGAATTCTAATGAAAAAGCTGATCTTCCTATTGGTCCTTTCTGCAGCCCCTGCCTTTGCCGGTGAGGCGCCACCGTTGGATCCGTCCGAGGAGTTCGCCGGTGGGGAAGGTTCCACGTCCGACTTTTCGATGCAGGCCTTCAGTCACCCCGCCAGCGGAACGCGCGGTGAGCTCCGTCGTGAGTTCAGCGTCGGGAATAGTTTTTTTAATACGGTGTGGGTGACTTCGCCGAGTTCAACCACACTGCGGGATGGACTGGGTCCGGTGTTCAACGCTGTCTCCTGCAGCTCGTGCCATTTTAAAGATGGCCGTGGCCGTGGATTGCCGGACACCGACGGGCGCGTGGATGTATCGTTGCTCTTTCGTCTGAGGCAAAAGCTGGGAGAGCGGGAAGTGATCCCGCACCCGAGCTACGGCGGCCAGTTCCAGCCCAACAGCATCCTGGGTGTGACGGGAGAGGGGGAAGTGCACGTGAGCTATCAGCGCATCGCTGTGAGCTACTCCGATGGCACTCTCACGGAACTCCTGAAGCCGGTGTACCAATTCATCAAACTCAATTTTGGTCCAATGCTTGACACCATCGCCTCGCCACGTGTGGCGCCGCAGATGATCGGTCTGGGGCTGGTTGAGGCGATTGAAGAGAAAGACATTCTCAGCAAAGAGGATCCCCTCGATCTCGACGGCGATGGCATCTCGGGCCGCGCCAATCGCGTGTTCTCCGTTGAACATCAGGCCCCGCGTCTGGGCCGATTTGGTTGGAAGGCCGGCAAGCCGAGTTTGCTCGAACAAAACGCGGCGGCCTTCAATGGCGACATCGGCATCACGAGTTCGCTCTTTCCGGTGGAAGACTGCACGAGTGCACAGCCGGATTGTCAGCGTGAGCAGACGCAAGACGACATCGATCGCGTTCGTCTCCAACAGGTTACCACCTACACCCAGTTGCTGGCCGTGCCGGTGCGCAGAGATTTTACTAACCCCCGCGTGATCGCCGGCAGAGCTACGTTTCATGAAATCAACTGCACCAGCTGCCACACGCCGAGCTATGTCACCAGCAGCAATGCACCTCACGAGGTCCTGAAGAACCAGCGCGTCTATCCGTACTCAGATTTCCTGTTGCACGACATGGGTGATGACCTCGCGGATGACGTCGAGGACTTCGCCAACGAAGACCTCGCGACGACGCGCGAGTGGCGCACGCCACCGCTCTGGGGCAACGGCTTGGTTCCCACCGTCAACGGCCACAGCCGCTATCTCCATGATGGGAGAGCGCGGAGTTTGGAAGAAGCGATCTTGTGGCACGGGGGGGAGGGGCAAAAGTCGAAAGCCGCTTTCACCAACCTCTCCAAGACAGAGCGGGAAAATCTCATCTTGTTCTTAGAAAGTCTCTGAGAGCAGACGATCAAAAACAGTCGGCATAGCCACTGAAATTGAAACCAGGGCTCCGGAGAGTCAAGAACCAGCCGTCCTCAACCTTCGAGAGGAGATTCACTTCGCCGGGGTATTCTTCACGCAGCTTGAGTTTGCCGGAGTTCCACTCACGTTTGGTGAGCTTGCGTTCCTGGATTGAGCCACGATTGGTGAGCTCGCGGAGCTTCAGTGAGCCTCCGTCTTGGATCACCGTGACCTGCTGGTCGGGGCCTGCCGGGGTATTGCAGTCGAGCAAGACCTCAGCAGCGTGCACGCTCGTGAGAGAGAGAAGAAGAGTCGCAAACATAAATGTTTTCATGGGGGCTCACTAGCCTAGATTGAGCGAGATCGTCCTCTTAAGTTGTAAAACTTACAGACGAGTTCTGAAACTTTCGCGGCCCGAGCGACTCCATTGTAAAGAGAGCCTTACCATTTAAATTGGGTCTCACATGAAAGCATGGTTTAGCACACTTTTGTTTCTTAGCTTGTCGGCGCAGGCGGCGATCTTCGGCGTCGATGATCGCGAAGCGATCACGCCGAAGTCACGCCACTACCAACTTTCGCGGGCCACGGCGATTGCTGTCTTGAGTAGTCTGCAAAGGCCCGGGGCGGCCGGGGCGATCGACCTGTGGGTCGACGAACTCGTGAACCTCTGTCCTACCGTGCGCTTCCAAAAGGACCCCTCGCTCTCTTACGCCTGCAGTGGGTTCCTCGTGGCCCCCGATCTGATCGTGACCGCTGGTCACTGCATGGTGAATACCGGTGAGAGCCGCAACGAAACGAAGAACTACTGCGAAGCTTTTTCTTGGCTCTTCGATTACAACCTTGATTCCCAGGGGCAGATCGACACGACGAAGGTTCCTGCGGAGAACTTCTACAAGTGTAAGCAAGTGGTCTATGCGGTGAAAGACGAGACCGCTCCTTACCGCGACTACGCGCTGGTGCAGCTCGATCGTCCGGTCCTCGGGAGAACGCCACTCAAGTTGGCGACCACTCCGCTTGCCCAGGGGGCCAAGCTTTCGATGATCGGCTATCCCTTGGGCACACCTGCGAAGCGCTCGGCCCCGGCCGGGATTTTGAAGAACGATCCTCGCCATCAAGTCCTCATCACGAGCCTCGATGCCTTCGAGGGGAATAGCGGAAGCGCGGTCATGAATGCCAAGAATGAAGTGGTTGGAATCTTGATCGGCGGCACACCTTCGCAGGGCTTCGTGCCGGCGCGAGATCGCGCCTGCGAGATTTATAACAAGTGCGCCGAGAACGGAACAGGATGCTTATTCGCCGACCAAGACACATCGGTGTTTCCCGGCTTCCAGCGCGTCGGTTCGGAGGTCCAGCGAATCGCTCCGGTGGCGCAACTGATCAAGCAGCTAAGATGAAGCAAATCCCCGTCGCCGAACTCTTCACTCGCGCCGCGAGACTCAAGAATCTCGCCCACGAGACCATGTCGCAGTGGCACGACGACGTGGCCTGGGCCAACGGCGCACGGGACTGCCTCGAAGAGTGTCTCGGTGGTGTGAGTTTTGATCCCATCGACTTGCTGGAAGCCAGCATGTTTCGCGAAGGCCCACGGCCGACTTTTTTAAACCTCAGCTTCAGCCAGCACCCACTCACTCTCTGGTCCAGCGAAGAGATGAGTCTGGATGTGTACTATTGGCGCCCCGGGGAGACCACGCTGCATGATCATGGGTTTCACGGGGCCTTCATGCCCGTCGTTGGCGAGTACGCCGAAGTGGTCTACGACTTTAAGCTGACCACGGATCTGGGCAGAGGCCTTGAACTCGGCGTTCTCAGTAAGCTTCGTGACCAAGAATTGTTGGCGGTGGGGAAGGCGACGGCGATTTTTCACGCACCCCTTTTCATCCATCAAGTAACACATCAAAGCTACTGCGTGACGCTCTGTTTGCGCTCACGGTTCCAGGGACGAGAGATCTCCGACTACTTCTTTCCTGGGATCAAGGTCGCCGGAAACTCAGCTCTCAGCATCAGTGCCCGCGAAGACCTGCAGCGCTTAGCGATTCTTCAAGAGATGCGTCCCGACAAGGTTCGGCCCCTGATAAAGGCGACCCCGCTCGGGACCTTAGGCCGTTGGTGGCTGAAGGATTTAAGTGATGGTCAGCACCGCTCGCTCAAGCCGCTGATTAGAGAGGAACTGCTGGGGAGACCTCACGGTAAGACCCTGCTCGAGGCGACCCTGTAAATTTTAGCCGCTGAACTCCGGCCCATCCCATCCTCACTTACAATCCAAAGCATAAACCCCTTTGCCTGTGAGGCCTGTCATGTTCAATCTGAAGCATAAGCTCGTTGCAGCCGCTCTTCTTACCACCAGCATGCTTCCGCAGGCTTTCGCGGCGATGACGGATGCGCAGTTAACTCAAGCGATGCGGAACGACATCAAAAAATACATCATCACGGTGAAGTCAC
>JAIXOY010000005.1 GCA_027486525.1 Pseudomonadota bacterium | reverse complement strand
GACATCAAAGCCTCGGCCGAGTTGTTTCTTGATTTCGTCGTGAAGTACAAGGCTTGTTTGGCAGAGCCTCGCTCGGTGTCTGAGTGTTCGACGGAGATGAGCAACGGTATCAACAATCGATTCAACATTTACCGTCCGGTCACGAAAGCTTCTGAGCCGGGCCACGGCACGGCGACTCCGAGTACGTTCACCGCATACTACTCACCGGATCTTTCGGGTTCTTTAGTGCCAGACGCGGAACATCGCTATCCGCTCTACGCTCTTCCAGAGTCGCCCGCTGATCGTGCGCTCTCGCGCGAGAAGATTGATTTTGATAATGCGCTCGCAGGTAAAGGGCTGGAGTTGGTTTGGATCAAAGAACCGCTCTACGATATCTATCTCCTGCACGTGCAAGGTGGCGGTCGCATTCGTGTCATGACTCCCGAAGGGGAGAAGAAATTCTACGTCTCATATGCTGGTGAAAACGGCCTGTCGTTTAAGTTCGTGTATCACTACATGCTCGCTAACGGGATGCTGACCGGCGCGGATCGTGGAGTGGACGCTCAGCGGACCTACATCGAAGCGAATCCTGAAAAGGCGCGCGAGATTTTTTCTTCGAACCCATCTTATATTTTCTTCAAGTTCACAGACTCCGAGCCTTTGGGCATCGACAATATTCCACTCACCGAAGGCCGCTCGATGGCAATCGACATGACGGTTTACAATCATTCGGGGGCCATCAGTTTTGTGCAGGCCGCTCGTCCGGTGAAAGACACCGAAGGCCGCACAGTGCTGCAGTCGTTCTCTCGCTTCTTCATGGCGCAAGATACCGGTGGAGCGATCAAAGGCAACGCACGTGTTGACATGTACTTCGGGTACGGCGAAGACGCGGAGTTCACCGCGTACAACACGAAGGTCCAAGGTAAGCACTTCTTCTTAGTTCGTAAGAAATAGTCCTAGGCCGGATTGGCCGAATCGAAGAACTTCACCTCGAGGTTGGGATGGTCCTGCTGTAAGCGGGCCATCAACGACTGCGGTCCAAATTTCTCAGTCGCATGGTGGCCACCAGCAAAGTAGTGGAGTCCCGCTTCGCGGGCGTCGTGCCAGTTGTACTCTGAGATTTCGCCCGTGATGTAGGCATCGAGGCCCGCATCCATCGCCTTGCTCCAGTCATTGTTTGCGCCGCCGGTGATGATACCCACTGAGCTCAGCAGCGCATCGGGATTGTTCGACGCCAGCACGACTGGGTGTTGCAGCACTTGCGCGAGGTGAATTTGAAACTCACTGACTTTCATCGGTGACGAGAGCTTTGCCTGCGCACCGAGGGGCTGTTTCTTGTAGAGACCAAAGGGAGAAATTGTCGTGAGGCCGAGTGCTCGGGCCAAGGCCACAGCGTTCCCAACGTCTTGATGGCCATCCAGCGGGAGATGATACGCAATGAGGTTAAGTTCTTTTAATATGGACATTCTGATGCGTTCGCCCCACGCACCAGTGATAGTCCGTGCTCCTTGGTGTTTCCACAAAACTCCGTGATGAACGACGAGAGCGTCCGCTCCCCAAGCGAGCGCATGCTCAAGGGAGTCTTGCGTTGCAGAGACAGCAAACGCGATTTTATTGACGCGCTCCTTGCCTTCGATCTGCAGACCGTTCGGCGCGTAGTCATCGAAGAGCTCAGGAGTGAGCAGCGACTGAAAATAATTAAGCAAATCTTGACGGCCTATCACGGGATTTCCTTTTGCCGGAGATGAGTAAATTCTCATACAATCATGGCGCATCCGTCAAAAGATCGGGAGGTTTTCGTGAGTCTATTTAAGCCAGGATTGGTCTTCGGCCAAGCGTTGCAGGACCTGTACCAGCATTGCAAAGAAACAAAGTTCGCTTTGCCGGCGGTGAATGTCACCGGCACCAACACGATCAACGCAGTTCTCGAAACGGCGAAGTCCGTCAACTCACCGGTGATCATTCAATTCTCTAACGGCGGCGGTCAGTTCTACGCCGGTAAATCTTTGAAGCTCGAAGGGGACAAAGCAGCCGCTCTTGGTGCCATCTCCGGTGCTCGCCACATTCAATTGTTGGCCGAATACTACGGTGTTCCGGTCATCGTGCACACCGACCACGCCGCGAAGAAACTCCTGCCGTGGATCGATCATATGGTCGCTGCTGGGGAAGAAAATTTCAAAACGACTAAGCGTCCGTTGTTCTCTTCGCACATGCTCGATCTCTCGGAAGAGCCGTTGCATGAGAACTTGGAAATTTCCGCCAAGTACTTCCGTCGCATGAATGCCATTCACACCGGCATCGAGATCGAACTCGGTGTCACGGGCGGGGAAGAAGACGGCGTCGATAATTCGGACGTGGATAGCTCGAAGCTCTACACGCAGCCGTCGGAAGTCTCTGAAGCCTTCGCCGCTCTCCGCGAAGTCGGCAGCAACTTCACCATCGCGGCTTCGTTCGGCAACGTGCACGGTGTGTACAAGCCCGGCAACGTGAAACTGACGCCAAAAATCTTGAAGAATTCACAAGAGTTCATTCAGAAGAAATTCAGCACCGGCCACAATGCCGTTTCATTCGTCTTCCACGGCGGCTCTGGTTCGACGCGCGAGGAGATTCGTGAAACCATCGAGTACGGTGCGGTGAAGATGAATCTTGACACCGACATGCAGTGGGCGTTCTGGGACGGCATCCGTGCTTTCTACGCCGCGAAGAAAGATTACCTGCAAGGGCAGCTCGGTAACCCCGAAGGCCCCGATGCTCCCAATAAAAAATTCTACGATCCTCGTGTCTGGCTTCGCCATGGTGAGGAAAGTTTTGTGAAACGACTTAAACATTCATTCGAAGACTTGAACTGTCTGAACCGAAACTAGGAGTACCCATGCGCTTTCTGTTGTTGTCCCTCATGTTCGCTGGATCGGCTTTCGCCCAAACGGCAGAGCGTGACCTCAAAGATTTAATGTGGATTCCTAGTGCCGGCAGAATCTACGGTGTCACGGAGTACATCTGGGACGGTGCCCAGGTCAATGTCGACAAGACCACAGAAGCCGACATTCACAATGAAGTCGTCGAGCAATCCGTGGGATTCGGTTTAACGGATCTCCTGAGCCTTGAACTCACTTACGCACGCCAGATCAAGGGTGAGCAAGAAACTTACACCACTGGCGGAGTCGGCGGGCGTACCACCGTTGATACTGAAGGCATGCAGAACCCGACCATCGCCGGAACCTGGCGCTTGATGGAGCAGTCTGCGGGTAGCTACGCCCTCGATGTGCGCGCCTCTTTCTCACCGGACTTGGTAGACAATGAAGGCAGCGACAACGACACCGAGTACACCGCAGGTGCGGGCGGCGCGGTTTATCAACTCGGCGCACGTCTCGGCCAAAAGAATGGGACGTCTCAGTGGAACGCGCAGGTCATCCTCCTGTATGCTGGCGAGTCTGAACTCGAGACGACTGCTGGGGATAAAGAGACGACGGATGCGACTTACGCTGTGAAGGCCCTCTACGGCATGCAAGAGCAGATGCTTGATTTCCTCGACTTCCGCGGAGAAGTGGCACTTCAGCGCACGAGCGGTTATGACTCAGAAAATGCTGGTAGCGACGACACGAAGTTTGATCCACAGTGGCAGGTTGAAGTAGGCGCCAAGTTTTTGATCAGCGTAGTTAAGGACACTTTGGTTGTGTCTCCTGGCGTTTCAATGTTCTACGCCAGTGCGCAGGACGCAGAGACTGGCGGAACCACTCAGGAGTACCGTGATTTCAAAGGGTACACGGCCACACTCTCAGCGCTGTACCAGTTCTAAGACCTGTAAGTTTTACTCCCACCCGCCCCTGATGCCGGGGGCGGGTTATGATCCCATCCATGCTTAAGCTCCTCCTGCTCGTGCTGTTTCCCAGTATGGTGTCCGCCATGATCATTGGTGCGGATTCGCGTGCGCTGGTAAATACACCGAAAGCGCTGCCTTACTCAGCGGTCGGCCTGGTAGAAGGATTCGATGGCCAGGTGTGCACCGGTGTTCTCGTAGGCCGCGATCTTGTGCTGACGGCCGCCCATTGCCTCATGCGCGCCCAAGAACTCATCCCCGCGACGCATGTGCGCTTTCACACCCACTACCTCTACGGCGCCAGCGCGGGAGAGATGAGTGAAGTGGTGAGTTTTGAAGTGGATCCGGCCGCCGTTCCAAACGGTATCCAAGACTGGGCGATTCTGCGTTTAAAAAAACCGGTGGGAGATAGTGTCGGTTTTTTACCTACCGGAACTTTGAGTGCTACGGAAATGCACAAGGCGATTTTGCGGGTGCCGGGTTATGACGTCACTCATCCCATCGCTAAGAACTACGGCATCTCGCTCTTGAACAACAGGACGCGCGGCCACGGTAAGGGCGTGGATGCTCAAGGGCTCATCTTCCACGACATGCCCACCGGCCGTGGAAGTTCTGGTGGGCCACTCTTGAAAGAAATCGATGGCACCTGGACGGTGGTGGGGATTACGGTAGCGGAGATTCGTCCCGGAGTGCAGTGTCCAGTGTTCAACAAAAGTAACTGCAACAATGTGGCCGTGCCGGAATCATCCTGGAGAGAGGCTCTAACCTCTCTCACTAATCAATGAAATCTGAGTTTTTGTAGAACTTCACCTTCGGGTTCTTTTCCTGCGCCAAACGCAAATCCCATTCCGTGCGAACCGCAAAACACACCCGGTCTTCCCGGTCGTTCATGATGAAAGAATTGTAGTTGGAAACAAAGTCATGTTCCGCCGCAGGGTCCTCAAAGCGCAACCACCGGACACCCTGCCATGAAACGTTCTCATAGAGGGCATGGACACCGTACTCATCTTCCAGGCGGAACTTCACCACTTCGAATTGAAGAGCACCGACTGCACCGAGCATCTTCTCGTTGGTCGTTTTGCGAATAAATAATTGAGTGGCGCCTTCTTCGGAAAGCTGCGAGAGACCTTTCTCTAGGTGCTTCGCCCGCAGAGGATCTTTCGCGGTGACCTTCATGAACAATTCGGGCGCGAAGTTGGGGATGCCCGTGTAGCGGATCATCTTCTTGCCCATGGTGAACGTGTCGCCGATTTGGTATTTGCCGGTGTCGTGGAGCCCGATGATGTCGCCCGGGTAGGCCTCTTCAACGATCTCTCTGTCACGGGCCTGGAAGATCAACGGCGTGGTGATCTTGATCTCTTTGCCGGAGCGCACGTGAAAGATCTTATCCTGGCGCGTGAACTTACCGGAGCACACCCGCATGAAGGAAATACGGTCGCGGTGCTTCGGGTCCATGTTCGCTTGGATCTTGAAGATGAAAGCGGTGAACTCATTGTCGTTGGGATCGACGGTGACTTTATCAGCGCCCGAGGTGTACGGCGCAAGGACGGCTTCACGGGGACGCGGGGTCGGAGCGACTTGGCAGATCATATCCAGCGTTTCTTTCACGCCGAAGTTCTTCAACGCAGATCCGAAGAACACCGGACTCTGCAAACCGTCCAAGTAGTCTTGCTCGTTGAAGGTTGGCATGAGGGCCTCGGCCATCTGCATCTGTTCTTTGAATTCATTTAAAATGCGCTCGCCTAAGAATTCTTTCAGGGCCGGTGCATCCAAGTCGGAGGCATCGACGAACGTAGGCGTAAAAGGATCACGGGCATTCTTGAAGGAAAGAATGCTCTTCTTGGCGAAGTCATAGACACCGCGGAAGTCGACGCCTGAACCCACCGGCCAGTTCATGGGTACGCACTGGATGCGCAGAGTTTTCTCCACGTCATCAATCAGTTGGAAGGGGTCCATGGCTTCACGATCATACTTGTTCATGAAGGTGACGATCGGCGTGTCGCGCATGCGGCAGACTTCCATCAACTTGATGGTCCGCTCTTCCACACCTTTGGCGGAGTCGATCATCATCAGCACGGATTCTACGGCGGTGAGTGTCCGATAAGTGTCTTCCGAGAAGTCTTTGTGGCCGGGAGTATCGAGCAAGTGTAGAGCGCGGTGGTTGTACTCAAAGCTCATGACCGATGAAGTGATCGAAATACCACGTTGTTTTTCGAGCTCCATCCAGTCAGACTTGGCGTAGTCGCCGGATTTTGATTTCACCATGCCGGCTTCGCGCACGACACCACCGAACCAGAGAAGTTTCTCAGTCATGGTGGTTTTACCCGCATCCGGGTGGGAAATGATCGCGAACGTACAACGAGGTAGAATGGCCATAATTAGTCCTTAAGGGACGAAGATAGGGGGAATGCGGCAGGTTGTAAACAAATGCCACAGAGGTAAGCCGCGGAATTTACAAAACGATGAGGCCGATGGGTGCTGTCATCGGAGCCGTGAAAAATGTTCATCAATTCGTTATCGTATCCACTCTTCATTTAGAATTTAAAAAATAGCAAAGCTCACTTCGAACAAGGAAATCCTATGAAGACATTCTGGCTGATGGTCTTAAGTCTCGTCTTATCCTCTGGTGCGATGGCATCTTATGAATACGAGGATTTGATAAAAGCGCGAGATCTGGCAAAAGAATGTCTCAAGAAACATATGAATGTGGAGCTTCCAGCAGATGTACAAACCTTGAGAGCTTCCGAAATCGTGACTCTGGGTGGCGAAAACCTTGTTTCTGTGGTGGTAAGTGGTTCAACCTCTTCTTTGAACTTCTCCTTTCAGCTTGTTGAAAATGAACCGGTTCTACTCATTATTACGGCGAGTCTTCCAACTGGCGGTGCTACAATGGGTGGGTTTTCTCACCGAGGTCCGGATGGTTGTGAGGCTTATCGTCCATAAAAGGCTAACTTTTCTTGAAGCCGCTTTAACTCAATCTGCGCTCAATTAGCTAAACAAGATAAGCCGGAGTGGATCTAATCCACATCCGGCTTTGTTGCTTTTAGCGAGTCCCAGCTTCTTCTTCCTTGTGCGCCTCAAGAATCATCTCACACAGATCCCCTGGCGTGCTCTTGCGCAAACGCGCGACGTCCACACGGTCTGGAAGAATCTTCGGAAGATGCTTGGTGATCTTCTCTGCAAACTGCGGCGTCTTGTTCGCCGTCACTTCATCCACGCGATCAATCGGTGTGAAGTGGGGAACCGTGCGAAGAACTTCCGGATGCTCATTTACCAGTGTGAGAATTTGTGAAACCACACCAGCGAACTGATCCAGTTCGGCTTTGTTATAAGTCTCCGTCGGCTCGATCATCAACCCGTACTGCTCGGGGAATGCCACCGTCGGAGCGTGGAAGCCGAAGTCCAGGAAGAGCTTGCCGATGCGCGCGATGGTGTTCGCCTTAGGAACGCCGCCGACTTTCTCGATGCGCGTGAACGTTTCTGGACTCAAAGTCAGAATGAATTCATGCATGCGCGGAGATGAATCTGAACCCGCCGGAAGCGTCGGGTACTGAGTAGAGAGTTTCGCATAGAGATAGCGTGCCGACAAAACGGCCACGGCACTCATCTTGCGCACACCTTCAGCACCGAGCGCCTTGATGTAGGTATAGGCGCGTACTTTGTGAGCGAAGTTACCGAAGTGACGGTGGAACGAACCACAGGTCTTCGAAGTGCGAGTGAGGCCAAAGGAGCCATCGGCACTCTTCGTGATCTGCACACCCGGCAAGAAATCCTTCAGGCGATGAGAAACCGCCACCATGGCATCACCGGGCCCGCCGCCGCCGTGGGGGATGGTCCAGGTCTTATGAAGGTTGTTGTGAACAGCGTCCACACCGATGGCATCGAGATTCACGATGCCGGCCACGGCGTTCATGTTCGCGCCGTCCATATACACCAGGCCACCGGCCTCATGGATCATCTCGCTCATTTGAGCGAAGCCCGTCTCAAAAATTCCGGCGGTGTTCGGGTTGGTCACCATGATCCCGGCGATTTTAGCACCATCCGCAGCAAGGATCTCCTTGAGCTGGGCGATGTTCATTTCACCGTTAGGCAAAGCTTCGATGAGGCGTGTCTCATAGCCGGCCATGGTCGCGCTGGCAGGATTCGTTCCGTGGGCCGAGCGAGGAATAATCACCGTCGTACGCGTATCACCTTCGCCGCGGGAGCGGTGGTAGGCCTGGAACATCTTGAGTCCTACCAATTCGCCTTGGGCGCCCGCGAGAGGTTGCGTGGTCACAGCAGCAAGGCCCGTGATCGCCTTAAACATCTCTTGGATTTCCCACAGCACTTCCAGCGAGCCTTGCACGTCCGCCAGCGGTGCTTCCGGATGCACATCCGTGAAGCCCGGGAGAGAAGCCGCGTAGTCGTTAATGTACGGGTTGTACTTCATGGTGCATGAACCCAGTGGGTAAATGCCGTCATCCGGACTCAGGTTCTGTGAGCCAAGCTTATTGTAGTAAGCGACGATGTCATCGGCCGCCAGACGCGGAATCTCGGGGCTATCCGTGCGGCGATCGCTCGCGGGAACGGCAGCGAGGGTTTGCGCTGTGGCGGTGGCGCCGAATTTACCGTGGAAGAATTTAACGAGTTGCTGGATTTGTGCGTCAGTTTGTACGTCAGAGACGGCGAGTAACAGAAGATTCTCACCGCTGATTGAATTGAAGCGCGTGGAAACATCCACGCCCGCATGAAGACCGGCGGCGCGCGCTTCGGCCAGCACGAGTGCTGTCGCCACGGGAAGTTTCAAGGTCACTTCATTCCACACAGGGGTCTGCGGGAATTTCAAGGTGACGCCTGGGCACTTCGTGAGTTCTGAGACGAGTCTACGGATGCCATCATGACCGGCCTTCGCTGCGTGAGCGAACCCCTCATCGCCCCGAGCGAGAATGCACGCGCCAGCGAGAGAGGCGACAAAACTTTGGTTTGAGCAGATGTTCGAGGTCGCTTTCTCGCGACGGATGTGTTGCTCGCGTGTCGAAAGAATGAGTGCTTTGCACTCACGGCCTTTGCTATCCAGTGCTTTACCGATGTAACGGCCCGCCGTTGACCGGATGGAGTTTTTATCTTGCTCTGTGTAGCGGATGGCGAAGATCCCGAGGCCAGGACCGCCGAAGTTTGGACCGAGGGCCAAGTGCTGGCCTTCCGCGACCAACATGTCGGCGCCTTTTTTACCGAACGCGACCGGCGGCTTAAGACCATTCGGGCCTAAAAGCATCGGATCAATGATCGCGATGGATTTCACGCCAGTCTCAGCACAGAGATCCGTCAGCGCATCGACGTTTTCAAGGTTGCCCAAAGTGTTCAATTGTGGGAACGCCACGCAAGCGATGCCGGTGCTGGTGGAGAGAATGTTTTTTAATTGAGTGAGGCTGGTGAGACCCGTCGTCGGATCGATGGGCACGCGACGAATGGTGAGACCGGTTTCGCGAGCGTGAGTCTCGAGAACTTCTAAGTCACCGGGATACATCGCTTCAGAGACCAGGGCCGTTGTGGAATTTTTCACAATCCGTTGGGCGCACAAGAGTGCCTCGTACAAGCAGGTCGAGCGCTCGTAGAGAGAGGCGTTGACCGCTTCAAAACCGGTGAGCTGAGCAATCAACGATTGATAAATCCACAATGTCTGGAGCGTGCCTTGTGAACGCTCCGGCTGATAAGGTGTGTAGGCCGTCGTCAAACCGCGGATGCTGCAAATCGCGCCCACGATGTCTTGCACTCTATACTGAGGGAGACCGTCGCTAATGAAGCTTGGGCGCGGATTATTCTTCGCGGCCAGCGTGTTCACATGCTGGATCAGTTCTTGGTAACCCATCGCTCGCGGCAGATTGAGCGGACCCTTGAACTTATGATCGGTGGCGATGTGAGAGTAAAGGTCTTCGAGGGTGTTAAGCCCCAAGGTTTTCAGCATGCTTTGGATGTCAGCATCGCTGGCGCCAATGTAGTACGGGAGCGTCTCGCGCTGGAGAGTTTCAGGGCGATAGTTCAGTGGCATAACGGCCATGGAAGTTCCTTGGTAAATGGGCTAAAACCAGTCTACAGAGGGCGTTGGATTGCTGCGCTAGTTTAATGCTTGTGTAGACCTTTTGTTAAGGACTTCTCTTGAGTGTGGCTTTGATCGAACAAGCTTTATTGGGCCGCCTGCACTCTCTGGGTTTGCAGCATGTGCTCCGTCAAACT
>JAIXOY010000262.1 GCA_027486525.1 Pseudomonadota bacterium | reverse complement strand
GACTTTTTCTCAGTTCAATATCACTTTCGATGATGGCCTCGCAGACAAAAGTAATCATGGGTACGTAGTCTAGTTGCTTTTGTGCAGCCTGCAGAGCACGCGAGTAATCTTCTTTGTTAAGTTCCACATACCCTGACAAGTAGAGCGGCATGTGTCCCGCGCAGATCATTTGCAACGGCCATAGCGCTCGCCCCGTTCTGCCGTTTCCATCAGTAAACGGGTGAACCGCTTCAAAGTGCGAGTGGCCGATGGCGAGTCGCAACGGAAGAGTGAAGCCCTGCCCAGCGTCTCCTTTTTGCGCAAACTCTGTGTTCCCCAACCATGCCAAGTAATCTGTCAGACACGGCTTCACCCACTCCGGTGGAGCAGGATTATAGATTGAATGTTCCTTGCGAAGCCCTCCACCGATGGTGACAACCGATCCCGGGTGCCCCGGAGTTCTCAGTTTGCCTGGTACTCCTTTCGACATCGGATCACTGGCGACAATCTCAGAATGGAGTTTCTGAATATTTTTGGATGTGAAAACTCTCTCTTTCTTCTGGAAAGCTTCCTCGTAGAGTCCTTCAAGTGCCTTGGCATACCCGCGGACCGAGATGTGCTCACTTTTCCCTCTCTGAGAATCCACCAAATCACCAGGGGTGAGTGCGTGGTCGATGGTCGACCACGTCCCTTCCAGACGTGAAGACTGGACAGCCTCTCGACGCACGAAGAGATAGTTGATGATCTTATCAAGTTCTGACATCTCACTGAATGATGGCAGGGACTGCAGCGCCTTCATGGCGCGACTGATGAGCTCGATGGGCAATGGGACTTTGAGCACCGTAGGTGGAACCGGGGGAACCACAAAGTAGACGTTGGAGAAATCAGGGTGCGAAATCTTGAGTGAACCTCCGCGAAGGCCGCCCTTATATTCTTTTCTTAGAGACGGAACCAGTTCTTCGCGTTTGATAAAGTTAACTCCTGATGTTCACGGTTAACTTTATCGGAAAAAGGTTAACTAACCATAGAGCAGAGTTAACTTTATTCAATAAAGTTAACTGGAAAGATCTTCAGTTAACTTTACCTTATGCAGATTCAAGCACTTGGAGCCGAGGCTGACCGGGGCCTAAATAAAAAGGGCCCCATTCGGGGCCCTCAGCAGGATTTATTCAGGCGTTCTTTAGAATTGATGAGATTCTAGGAAGCCAGGATGAAAAAGCGAGGCGTACGTTCTTCGTACGTCGCAGCTTTTGAAGACGCAGCTGACGACGAAGATCGCAATTCTCAAGAACGTCTAGTAGCCGTAGCCGCAGGTGTACACAAAGTCCGACTGGTAGCCGTAGTAGCCCCAAGTGTCGTAACCCCAGTAGTAAACCCAGTTGTAACCGCAGTTGTAGCCTGGGCCTGGGTTCGTGCCGCCATCAGTTGTGCCGTCGCCTGAAGAGCCACCGGCCAAGAGAGCGAGGACAAGAGCGATGCCGATGATCGGGCCGATGTACATGAACACATCAGAAGACCATGAGGCGCCGCGGGTGTTGCTGTTACGGGCCGCTTCGAAAACCATTGATTGAGCTTCTTCGATGCTCAACTTGCCAGCTTGTACGACTTCGAGAGCCGCTTTCATGTCGGCCGCGAGCTTCGCATCTTTGATCGAGCTCACAGAAGCAGCGATGATGTCTGACATCGGCACGCCGTCAGCTTGAAGGGCCGCGAGTTCAGACTTAAGCTTTTCAACTTGAGCTTTGTAGAACGCTGGATCTTTCTGATCCCATTCAACGCTGATTGAGTAGTTGAATTCTTGAATGACATTTTGAACAGCTTGAGGACCTACAGTTGAAGCAGATGCGCTGGTGACGAAAACCAGTGCCAAGAATAGCGTCGACATACGTTTAAGCATGAAAACCTCCGGTGAGTTAATAAGGGGCTAGCGCCTAACTACCGCCCTCTAGCTCACTCCGTCAACCCCACGCATAAAAAAAGGGGAAGCCGAAGCCTCCCCTCTCTTTTCGCTAATGATTCGCTAAACGAATTAGTAGCAGTAAGTGTCGTAGTAGCAGTCAGAGTACCAGAAGTAGCCCCAGCTGTCGTAGTAGTCGTAGCACACGTACTCGTCGTAGCAGCCAACGCCGCCGCCGTTACCAGTTGATACGCCAGCACCAGCACCAGCTACTGCTGCAACGATCAAGAGGACGATCAATGCGCCGTAGAGGATACCGTCAGAAGACCATGAAGCGCCAGCGCTGTAGTTCTTGCCTACAGTGTCGAGCAACAGTTTGCGAGCTTCAGCAGCAGACAACTTGTTGATCTGAACGAGAGTCATCGCGTTCTGAACTTCTTTCGCCAAGTTCTTGTCTTTGATGTTGCTAGTAGCGAATTCCATCAACTCAGCGTTGCTCAAGCCTTTCGCTTGGAGCTCTTGCACTTGAGCAGTGAATTTGCCCATCTGTGCATCGTAGAACGCGCGATCTTGCTGATCCCACTCTACGCTCAATGAGTAGTTCAACTCATCGAATGCGGTCTTTAGGTTATTGTTCGACACGGCGTTCGCTTGTACTGTGACAAACGCGAAAGCCAAGAAACTAACGAGAAACTTCTTGAACATGGATTCCTCCGGTTCGGGGTTAATAGAAAACAATCAAACTTGCTCGCCCTTCTAACCTTGCCCGCAACTACGCGACAAGATCGAAAGTCTTACTTGTAAAAAATTACACAGGTGCCACAAGGGCACCGGCCTTAGATTCCGCGAGCGTTGTATCGCTGCAAAATCTTCAGCTTATCGACGAAAGGTTGAGCACACTGTTCTTCACACGTGTCGAGGATCCCTTCGATCAACTGCTTGCGAATGGTTGAATTGGTATCAATTTTTTGGCGGAGGTTATAAACAAATTCCGGTGCCGGCGCTTCGCCCACGATGGTGCGAAGATCCCACAGCATGCCGAACACGAAATCACTGTTGGCGTAGTCCGAGGTTTCAAACTGCACAGAGTACTGTTGCTTGCGCGTGGCTTTCTTTCCGTTGAAGACGTTGTGGTCTTTAATGTTGGTGGCGAGTTTCGAACTATCGGCGATCTGGCCGGCAAAGAAATCGGCCATGCCTTCGATCACCGCGCTCGAGTGCGAGAGCACCAAATGATCCGACAGCGCGACGTGGGCGTACTCGTGGTAGATGATCTCCGGCACGAGCGCAGAATCGAGCCAGAACCACTTGCGTGAGAACGCCTTGCTCAACGGATCGGCGTAGCGATACACCGTTTCCAGCAGCAGACTTGTGCCCGCGAGGCGCAGGAGGTTTTCCCAGCCGATGACGTTCTCCGTCGGCAGATCACTCGTCTGCGTGAGGACGAGTTGCGACAAGAAGCGCTGCAAGCTGGTCATGTGCATCTGCTGGCGGAACGCACTCAGGACCGTGCCCCATTCGCCCATGCCGGTGCCACCCTTGATCTTAAGATCATCGATGTGGATTTTCTTCTCCGGGCGAAACCAGATCTCCATTTCCCACGGCTTCACGCCGCGGCCCTCGATGCCGGCGCCGGCTGGAATCGTGAGCGCATTGTTGAACTGCGGCTCAAGGTTGTCGTGGGCGAAGTGCCCAAGCTCATTGAACTGGTTGGTGTGCTCGATGCGAATCACAAGTTTTGGCAAACCGGCGACGTAGGCGGAGTTCAACTTCTCGACGAAGTAGTCGCGGGCCTTGGTCAAGTGGAAGTAGGTGGTGGCCGCGCGCAGGACCAAGTTCTTGTCCGCGTCGGTCAGCGAGATCGCCTCGTCGCCCTTACCTTCCACGATTTTGAAAAACTCGCCATCAAAGCGAGAGGTTGATGAGAGGTGCTTGAGCTGCACCGTTTTGATGTTGGCGTTGAAGCCCGCATCACGGACGACCGCGCGCGCAGACACCACCGCCTGCGCGAAGCTCAGGCCTGGGATCATCAACAGTGTGAGCAAAAACGTTTTCATTCTCATGACCTTTTAAAACAAACTGTCTTGATCATCGTTCACGGGATCACGGTTCAGCATTTCGATCACGGTGATCCCCAGTGCCGGCAGGAATCCATACGGTGGCGGCACGACCACGCTCAGCACGCCGCTGAACATGCGCACCCAGACCGCGGCGCGATCCCAGAACGTTTGTTGCGGATTCCAGATTTCCTCGAGCTTCGCCACCTGATCAAGCTCGAGCGCCGTGATGATGCCCGTCTCGTACGCCGCCGCCATGAGATCGGTGTAGCTCGGCTGGCGGCCCGTGAAGTAGTTGTTGGTGGAGAGGAGCTTCATTTCTTTGCGCAGCACGCGGATCGCGAAGCGGAAACGCTCCATGGGATCGAGGGTGATGACTTCCTGAACGGTGTCTTCGTCGTCGTACACCAGGATCTCGATCTTCGGACTCTCGAGACGCGTTTTAAGTTTCTTGATGACGTTCCCCATCAGGGTGATCTGGATCGGCGTGTAAGCCGCGTAGAGGCGCTGGCGGTGAGACACTTGGCCTTTGTGGACTTTCGCGGTCACGAAATCAGCGCGCTCGGTGGGGTTGACGTCAAACTGCGTGCGCAAGAACTGGCGTTTTGTGACGTACTCGGCGAGCGATATTTCCCAGCTATCGACGTCGTCGCGGATGAGTTCTTTCAACTCACTCGCCGCTTTCTCCGTCAGCTCACCGATCGCCACTGCGGCGGCAAGTTTCTTCTTGAGCGCGGCGGAATTGAAGGTCTCGTTCTGCTTGCGGTAGGCCGCCATCATCTCGCGGTAATTTTCGTGGAGGCATTTGCCCCGGGCGCGCTTAAGAGAGAACTCGCGCAGGGGGCGCATCTCCGCGCTCGCTTCGGTGGTCGCGGCGCGGAAGGCATCGGCCGCTGAGCGGTCTGTGTCTTTCTGGACGCCGTAAGCGCGCAGCAGGATTTCGAGGACCACGTCGTCGATCAGGCCCTGGTGGCGGAAGGAGCGCAAGAAGAGATCAAAATCTCCCCCAAGCGTTGGGTGGTTCACGAGCTTGGTTCCGATGACACCGTTGAGGTTAAACGCGCAGGCATCGCCCTTGATCGTTGCGAGAGCACCCAGAAGATCGCGCTCGAGCACGGCGCGCGACACGTTCATGCCATTGAGCGTGCGGATCTGCGACGACGACAGAAGATTCGATTTCCCCTCGCGGTCGTTGAGGAGCGGATGAACGGCCGCGGCCTGCGCGAATGCACTCGTAAGAAGTGTGAAGAGGACGAGCCAGCGCACAGTGGGTCCTTTGGTCGTTTGGGCCGCCACTATAACGCGCAAAAAATATTTAGGGGGGAAGCCTGTAAAAAAGAAAGGGAGGCTTACACCTCCCCCCTGTCTCAATACTGACGGGCACCAGTTCCTTTAACCGTCAGTACCAATAGCTGGCTCAGTGGATGGAGAGGCCTCGTCGGTCGGTTTCTTGAGGCGACGGCGGTGCGGCCAGATGGCATACCAAAACGCTAGCGGGAGAGATCCCACTAAAAGCACATACAAAAAACTACGCCACGGTTCGCGCATAAAACTCCAACTCCTGTTGTAGCTCCGTCTCAAAGTCCACGATAGAGGGTGTTTTTAGAGTCAAAATTTGTAAGGAAAAATGACACCACTTGGGTGGAAAAGGGCCCTTTTGGCCCTGGCAGAGCTTCGACAAGTGGATTTGTCCGTCTACGAACGCTCCATTTATGAGTAGCATTGAGTCCTATGGATATCCCCCAATCAAAATGGGCCCGCGGCTCTCGCTTATTGCGCCTGGCCGCTGACGTGGCCGTGAAAGAAGTGGGCGCGCGGCTGCCGGGCAAGGCGCT
>JAIXOY010000152.1 GCA_027486525.1 Pseudomonadota bacterium | reverse complement strand
TTGATAGCTCACCATCAATCGCTCAACGGCCCGGCAGCTTGTGCGACAAAGATGAGCCACTGCTGCGGTCTCGTGACCTCCTGGCAAAACAAAATTCTTTAAGGGATCAAGAACACCGTCCATTTGATCTATACTTGATTCGAGCCCTTGCACCAAAGCCAATGAAACTTGTGGAAGTTTCCACTCCGTGCGCTTGACGGCTTCACAAGCAAGGTTCGAACCGAGATCAAACAGACCACTTTGAACTTCTTCCAGGAACACTGTCTGCAATGCGAATTGGGTTTCAGTGCGAAGGCTTGCGACGAGAACACCGATACGACTGTTAAGTTCATCAACCTCGCCATAAAGCATGATGCGTGCATCACTTTTGGGTGCGCGAGTCCCACTGACAAGGCTTGTCTCGCCCTCATCCCCAGTCCTGGTGTAGATTTTAGATTTTTTCACATATTTCTCCGGTAACGACCACCAACTTCATATAGCACTTGAGTAATTTCTCCTAAGCTACAGTAACGAACAGTCGTGAGAAGTTCTTCGAAGATGTTTCCATTTGCAAGAGCGATATCGCGAAGCCGCTTGAGTTTGGCCGGCGCCTCCGTCTTGTTCTTATCCTGAAAAGCTTGTAGTCGCTTGATCTGAGCATCCTTTTCTTCATTGCTAGCACGCGAAAGCTCGATGGGTTTCCACTCAGCTGCTTTCTCGGGTAAATAGGTGTTCACACCGATAATCGGCAGCTCACCCGAGTCCTTAAGTGTTTCGTAGTAGAGCGACTCTTCTTGTATTTTTCCGCGTTGATACATGCTTTCCATTGCACCAAGAACGCCGCCCTTGTCTGAGATACGCTCGAACTCGGCGAGAACAGCTTCCTCAACAATTTCGGCTAACTCGTCGACGATATAGCTTCCCTGAAGCGGGTTATCCGTTTTGTTTAAACCGTACTCACGGTTGATGATCATTTGGATTGCCATTGCACGCCGAACAGATTCCACCGTTGGGGTCGTGATCGCCTCGTCATACGCATTGGTATGAAGCGAGTTACAGTTGTCCGAGAGCGCCAGGAAGGCCTGAAGGGTCGTGCGGATATCGTTAAAATCGATCTCTTGCGCATGCAAGGAACGACCCGAAGTCTGGATGTGGTACTTCAACTTCTGACTCTTCTCATTGGCGCCGTAACGATCACGCATAGACACAGCCCAAATCTTACGTGCGACGCGGCCAAGGACGGTGTACTCGGGATCAAGGCCATTCGAAAAGAAGAAGCTCAAGTTGTCAGCGAAATCATCAATTTTTAGGCCCCGAGACAAATAGTATTCAACATAAGTGAATCCATTCGAGAGCGTGAGAGCCAATTGTGTGATTGGGTTAGCACCTGCTTCCGCAATGTGGTAGCCCGAGATGGAGACGGTGTAGTAGTTCTTGATGGCGTGTTTGCAGAAGTACTCCTGCACATCCCCCATCATCTTAAGTGCGAACTCAAGAGAGAAAATACACGTGTTCTGAGCCTGGTCTTCCTTGAGAATGTCTGCCTGAACCGTACCACGAACCTGGCGCATGATCTCAACACGCTTAGCTTCGATCTCCTGTTCACTTACTGGCAGCACATTGTTTATAGCCGTGTTCATGAACATCGCAAGGATCATTGGCGCGGGGCCATTGATCGTCATAGAAACAGATGTGTTAGGTTGAGTGAGATCAAAGCCTTTGTAGAGATCCTGCATATCTTCGAGCGTACAAATCGAGACACCCGATTCACCGATCTTGCCGTAAATATCCGGACGCGTAGCCGGGTCTTCGCCGTAAAGAGTGACAGAGTCGAAAGCCGTTGAGAGACGTTTCGCTGAATCGTTTTTAGAGAGAAAATGAAAACGAGCGTTGGTGCGGCCTGGGCCGCCTTCACCAGCGAACTGGCGTTTTGGATCTTCGTCAGCGCGCTTAAAAGGAAAGACCCCCGCGGCGTAAGGAAAAAATCCTGGCAAGTTTTGTGAACGCACAAAACGGTACTTATCAGATGGGTAGTGGAAACGAGGTGTACCGACTTTACTGATCTGTGCTTGAGCAAGGCTCGTGAACTGGCTAGCAACTTGCAACTTTTTGCCACGCACTTCGTAAGTATAGGTTCCCTCACGGTACTGGCGAGACACATCTTCAAAAGCAGCAATCGCAGCAATCGCCGGCGCCAACTCACTTTCAAGTTCATTCGCGCGTTTTTTCAGATCAGCAACGGGCACAAGTTTCGCCGCTGCACTCAAGGACTCCCATTGCTGCAACTTCTCAATCGATGCAAGTGTGGCAGAGTTATAGAGGCGACATGTTTCAGATATGTCACGTAAGTAAGACACGCGCCCTGGAGGGATCATCGCCCCTTTCACTTTAGGCACTTTCTCGCAATGAACAAGAACATCGTCATTAGTGTTTGGAAGATTCAAAGCTATTAGAAGATCTCTAAAAAGAGCATTCACTCCCACATCATTAAACTTTGAAGCCATGGTGCCATAGATCGGCAGCTCATCATCTGTCGGTGAGCCGGGATGACCAACAAACAGGTTGCGATTACGACGATACTGCTTGCGTACATCCCGAAGTGCATCTTCCGAGCGTGGCTTTTCAAACTTATTAAGTGCGACGAAGTCTGCGACTTCAAGCATTTCTATCTTTTCTAATTGAGTCGCAGCTCCGTACTCCGGAGTCATCACGTAGAGCGTTTTACTAGCGATGCTGGTGATCGCATCGGCCGCTTGGCCAATACCCGAAGTCTCCACCAAGATCATGCCGTAGTTTTGGCCTTTCAAAAACTCGACGACCTTTTTAATCCCCGGAGAAAGTTCGTTTCCAGAATCACGGGTAGCAAGTGAACGGACATAGAACTGATCGAAAGAAGCTGATCCCAGGCGGATTCGGTCACCCAACAGAGCGCCTTGATTTTTCTTTTTGGATGGATCGACACTCACAAGTGCAATCTTTAAAGATGGATGAGTTCGGTGAAAGCGCAAGAGAAGCTCATCAATCACAGAAGACTTACCGGCACCACCGGTTCCGGTGATACCAAGCACCGGAATATTTTTTGGAGTCACAGCAAAAGGCAGCTCATCGCGGTCTTCAATGTAGGTGATCGTCTTTGCAGTTTCAAAAGGAGTCAGCTGGCGTGTCGCCAAGGCTTTCCAATCTACTCCGGCGAGCACATCGTGCTCGGCCTTCGCAATCATGTCGTCGATGATTCCGACCAAGCCAAGCGAAGTACCCTCAGCTGGTCCATAGATACGAGTGATGCCGCGCTTGTGAAGTTCCGCAGCCTCAGGTGGCGTGATCACGCCCCCTCCGCCGCCGAAGATTCGAACATTCTGGCCCCCCGCCTGATTCAGGAGTTCACGAACGTAAGTGAAGTATTCCATGTGGCCACCCTGATACGAACTCAGAGCGATGGCATGGGCGTCTTCCATTAAAGCAGCATCTACAACTTCCCTAGCTGAGCGGTTGTGACCGAGGTGAATGACCTCAACTCCTTTAGATTGCAGGAGTCGCCGCATGATGTTGATCGAGGCATCATGGCCGTCGAACAAACTGGCAGCAGTAACGAAGCGAAGAGGGCGGCGAGGGTTTGACATAACACACCGTAAAGACTAGGTTTTTAACATGTTTCAAGTCTGCCGATGCTAGCACAAAACAACTCGTTAATGCTAGAATGGGAGCTTGTCAGAGGAATGTATGAGCGATGATGTAAAAATTGAAAATCCGAGTCACCCCGCACGCTTTAAGCCTGTGCGCAAAGGTAAGAAGCCACCCAAGCTTCTTGCAATCGTTCACCAGAGCGGATGCACAGGTTGTGAGGTCTGCATCGCAGGCTGCCCGGTTGATTCAATTGAACTCGTACCAGGACCAGATCCTAAGAATCCTTCTTATCAACAAATGGTTGAAATTGATCTCGCTCGCTGCATCGGTTGCCAGAACTGTTCTCAAGATTGTCCTTGGGAAACTATCACAATGTACCAACACGATGATGCATTCGTTGCTTGGGGGAACGAGACTCTTAGCTCGGGTCTCTACATCGATCCACCACCGATGGATGAAAAGAAAAACGAAGAAATTGCTTAATTGCACAAAAAGAAAAGCCCCTGATGGGGCTTTTCTTTTTTAAGACTTAGATTGCGATGGGGATACTTAAACCCAGCATGATGGATTTATAGTCTGCGGTATCGTCAGACTCAGTTCCGCCGTACTCGATCTCATCAAAGGTTCCGGCACGGTATTCTAAGTTGATATCTACGAACGGGAGAGCCGTGAAGCCGAGACCGGCTTTGTAGCCGGACCCCTTTGCCAGGTCGACTTTAATATCTGCTGCTTCCGTTTTGCCGGTCGCGCTAAAAATATAGCCAGCATAAACTCGAAGAAAGATTGGGAACTCAAAACCAACAAACGCAGCCCACTCACTCATGTCGATGTTTTTATCCAAATCGTTGTCGTCCATGTCGAGGGAGCTTTGGAGATAATCTAAGCCAAGCTGAAAGCCGAGCTGTTGGAAGCCGAGGCGGCCGCCGAAGGAAGGGC
>JAIXOY010000254.1 GCA_027486525.1 Pseudomonadota bacterium | reverse complement strand
CCCCCCGTCGAGCCTCCGTTGTGGAAGATCTGCTCAACGGCGCAGGCGATGGCGGCCATGCCACTCGCGACACCAAGGGCCGCTTCGGCTCCCTCCATCGCTGCGATCTTTTGACCGAAAATGTTGACGGTTGGGTTCGAGTGGCGGCTGTAGAGGTAGCAGCCTTGCAGCTCGCCCATGAAGGTGCGCTCCATGTCTCGCGGATCCATGAAGGTTGAGGTGGAGGCCACATCGATGACGGGAACAACCCCGCCTTCTTCACCGAAATGCTGGATGTCTCTGATAGCTTGCTGCGCAGAATTTTTCATAGGATCCAGGATAGGCGATTCTCACTATTATAGTAGGCGCAGGTGGAAAAGATGGCCGACCATTTCACTTCAAATCATCCAATTCGGGTCTCACCCGACGAGGTCGCTCCGCTATTGCACGTCAATTTTCTAACATTTTCACGCAATCTTAACTGAGTGGTGACTTAGTCATCTCAACTGTCATTCAATCATTGGCAACAAGATAACGGATTATCTTAAGGAGATTATATGAAGTTCTTATCACTGATGATTGTTGCTTCCCTGTTGAGCCCGACTGTATTCGCATGTAGCGAAGACGGCACTGGCGGATTCCTTCCAGAAAACGATCTTTCTATTCCTGTTGGCGATAAGAACGCTGCTGGTTTGACTGAAGAGCAGTTCAACGCTGTGATCGACAAGTACGAAACTATTTACGGGCCAATCATCGCTGGCATGGGCGGCAAGCTCAGCGTGAACCGTAAATGGACTGACGCAACTGTAAACGCAAGCGCTCAGCGCTCAGGTTCTACCTGGGTCGTGAACATGTTCGGCGGCCTCGCTCGTCACGCCACAATCACTGAAGACGGTTTCGCTCTTGTTGTGTGCCACGAAATTGGTCACCACCTCGGCGGCGCTCCTAAGGTTAAGGGTTTCTTGGGCTTGAATGCCTGGGCTTCTAACGAAGGTCAATCTGACTACTTCGCAACTCTCAAGTGCTTGCGCCAAGGTTTCCTTGCTGACGATAACGCAGCTATCGTAGCTGCGATGACAGTGCCAGCTCTCTTGACTGAGAAATGTGCTGAGCAGTTCGCTGAAGAATCTGAGCGCGCGATCTGTGTGCGCGGCGGTATGGCGGGTGCTTCTGTTGCCGGTCTTTTCGCAAGCATGCGTAACCAGCCAGAAGGCAAATTCGAAACTCCAGACGCGAACGTGGTCGCTCGTACCAACGATGCTCACCCAGCTCACCAGTGCCGCTTGGATACCTACTTCCAAGGTGCATTGTGCGACAAAACTGTCGGCGAAGAAGTTGACCAGAAAGACGAAGTCCGCGGCACTTGCCACGGTTCAGTCGGTTCAAAATCTGGCCTCCGCCCACTTTGCTGGTTCAAGCCATCTGTTCAGTAAGCTGATTTAAAGAGTTCACTACGGAAGGCCAGGAGAAATCCTGGCCTTTTTTATTATGGTCAGGATGACCGGTATTATGAACAGGAAGTTCTGTATGTCGACGTAGACCTGGATGGTCGGGAGTCGACTCCGACGGTGGCAGGATGCCAAAGAGTCGGCGCTCAATTACAATAATTCCATGAAAATACTCTTAGCTGCCCTTCTCCTCTTCCCTACTTTTGCTTTGGGAAAACCCATCGCCGTCCAAAAAGAAGAGGAGCGAAAGTTTCTCGATACCCGCTACACCATCGCTCCTCCGTGGTCGATCGAGGATAAGAGCGATCATCAAGTTTTCACTCTCCCCGAGGGCGATCTGGTGATGATTCAAATGATCCTCCCGGCGGTGGGAAAGCCCGAAGACCTATTGCTCAAGGCCTGGAAGAAACACCAACCCGACTTCAAAAGAAAAGTTGAGCTCAAGACCTCTCCACCTGCTGCGGGTGGATGGGAAGAGATTCAAAAAATCACTTACGAAGTTTCGGTGAAAGAATCCCGTGCCGTCGTGGGCCAGTATGCCGTTCTCAAAGGCAAGGCCTACATCACTCTCCTCGACGGTGCCTATTCTACGTTGCAGAAACGAGGGGCCCAGATCGCTCTCGTGGCCGGGAGCTGGAAGCCGCTTGACCTCATTGAAGAGAAGCTCGGCGATCGTGAAGCCCTCAAGCTCGGACCAAAGGAGTTCAAGGTCCTGGAAAACTTTTTACAAAATGCCATGCGCGAGATGATGGTGCCGGGGGCGCAGGTGGCCATCGTGCAAGATGGCCAAGTCGTCTGGGAAAAGGCCCTCGGTCAGCAACTGAGAGGCAGCAATGACAAGGTCACCCCCGACACACTCTTCATGATTGGCTCCACCACGAAACCGCTGACGACCTTGCTGCAAGCACGCCTGGTGGATCAAGAGAAACTAGGATGGGATCAGCCCCTACGAGACATTCTTCCGAACTTCGCGCTCGCTGATGGCGCGGCCACTCGTCAACTCGAGCTCCGCCACACGGCCTGCGCCTGCACGGGCATGCCACGCAGAGACCTGGACTTTATCTTTGACTACGAAGGCATCACCGCAGAAGACCGACTCACTCAACTGAAATCCATGGCACCTACCACGGGGTTCGGCGAAACCTTTCAATACTCGAATCTGCTCGTGGCCGCTGGTGGTTACGCTGCTGCTCACACACTCTATCCGAAGCTCACCTACGATTCGGCTTACGAGAAGGCGTTGCGCGAGGAAGTTTTTGGTCCCCTGGGCTTCACTCACTCCCGCGTGCATCCCTTCGCCGGAGATCGACTGGCTTCGCCGCACGCCATCGACATGCAAGGACGGATGGTTGCCATTCCTCAGCGCATGGATGACATGGTGTACGGCGTGGCTCCCGCTGGTGCGGTCTGGTCCACCGCTCGCGACCTATCACGCTACGTGATGTTCGAGTTAGGAAACGGGAAGTTAGATGGAAAACAGATCCTCTCAGAGAAACAGATCCTCGCTCGCCGCACACCAGGCGTGAAGGTCGATGACACCGCCAAGTACGGACTGGGCCTATTCTCTGACGATGTGAAAGGCCTCGAGACGTGGGGACACGGCGGTAACACCCTAGGCTTCACCTCCGATTTGGTCTTCCTTCCCAAGCAGCAAGTCGGCTGGGTCCTTTTATTGAATGCAGGTGGCTCCTCACTTCGGAACGTGTTCCAACAGAAGATGATGGAAGTTCTTTTTAAAGCGGAAGTGACCTCGCAGAAAAGCCTGACTCACATCATGAAGCGACTGCGAGAATCACTGAGCAAGTCTCGCCAGCAGATCACCTCCTCACCGGCAAAAAATAAGTGGATCAAAGACCTCGTGGGTAAATGGTCTTCAGAAAATTTAGGCACCATGGTTATTAGCGTGAGCAAGAAAGGCTTCCTGGCAGATTTCGGTGAATGGCAATCCGAGCTGGGCTCCGTCAACGGTGCTGCGGAAACCTTTGTGTTCACTTCGCCGCCACTCGCCGGCAGCATCCCTTTCCAATTACAGAAAGACGGCTCGCTCTTGATCGATGCGGGACAAACGAAGTACTCCTTCAAGAGGGTTCCATGATTTTATTCTCAAAATTTTTGATCGGCTTCGTGGCCTTGCAGCACGTCGCCTTCTTAGTGCTCGAGATGTTTCTCTGGACTCACCCCGTAGGCATGAAGGTGTTTCGGCAGTCCGCGGCCAATGCGGAAATCACCAAGGTGCTCGCGGCAAATCAAGGTCTGTATAATGGGTTCCTTGCGGCCGGACTCATCTGGGCGCTCACTCACTCCGATGCCCTGATGGGTCGTCAGATTGCTTACTTTTTCTTAGGGTGCGTGATTGTGGCGGGAGCCTACGGTGCTTGGAGCGTGTCTCCGCGCATTCTCTGGGTGCAAGCAGGCCCAGCGCTCGTGGCCCTCGCGGTAGTGTTTCTTAGTTCTGCAGGCGGCAATTCTTAAGCTGAGCAATGGTTCCAAAGTCAGCATAAACTTTACCGGTGTTGCGTTTCACGCCGAAGTAGACAGCGTCGTCACCAGTCCCACAGCGAGCGTGGAGGTCGTAGCTTGAATTTGACTCAAGGACACACTGATCTGGCTCGGCGTCGCCCATCTTGATCACCACCTGATCCCCCGTTACGCTCATCGTAATGGCCGTCTCATTATCGCGCGAGTACATCTGACAGTTCGCCGCTTTAGTGATCGCCCAAAGAGCCGAAGAATAGATGAGGGACAAAGCTAAAACTGCAGTTTTCATTGGTAATGACCTTTGAAATGATCATACTGTTATTATGAATTCCAAACCAGACCTGGGTAAATTTTCCAGCAAGAGGCTAACCCTATGATTATGTTACTCTTTGCCCTCTCAACCTACGCCGCCGACGTCACCCTCACCCATAAGGGTATCGCTACCAAAGACGGCAAGGTCGTCTACATCGAGCAGCACGAAGCCCTTTTCCGTGACGGCGAAGTGGTGACTTCGAAGACCACCTACACCGCTCCCGATGGAAAACCCGAAGCGACGCTGACCTCTGATTTCAAAAACAGCATCACGAATGCAGATCACGAGTTCCACGACCTGCGCGACAACCGCCACTACGGCGTGCGCTGGACGAATGGCAAAGCCGTGATGTGGGATAAGGAAGAGGGTGAGAAAGAACGCACGGAAAAAATCGACAAGGACTTTGCCGATGGCAAGCTCGTGATCGGTGGCCAGGGGCTTCACTATTACATGCGCACGCGCCTCGCTGAGTTCGCGAAGAAAGACACCGCCATTGCTATTCTTATTCCAGGCAAGCTCGACTGGTACAGCTTCTTGGTTACACCAGCAGGTGAAGACAAGGGTCTGAAGAAATTTGTCATCAAGGCCCAGAGCGCTTTCTTGCGTCTGTTCGCGCCGCAGCTGGAAGTTTGGTACGCCGACGATGGAAAGTTGATGAGATACAGAGGGCTTTCAAACTTGCCGGATGCCAAGGGTGGCAACCAGCAAGTCGAAATCAAATACGAGTATCCTTAGAAGATTTAAATAAATAGCCAGATGCTAGGAGCCTAGGGCGTCGACTTCGGCTCCTGCCTCTCGTCGACATACCGGTCATCGTGACCATAACGCCTTTGATGGCATTTATGGAAAGCTTCTTAAGCGATGTCGCCTTCTTTCTTCTCTTTGAAGTAGAGGCTGATCAGCATCGAGCCCAGCAACACCGTGAAGATGAACACCATCGTGATCCAGACGGGCATGTGGTACCAGTGCGAGATGCACATCTTCACGCCGATAAACATCAGGATGATCGCCAAACCATACTTCAAGTAATGGAAGATATCCGCGAAGCCCTTCAGTGCGAAGTAAAGTGAACGAAGGCCCAGGATTGCGAACACGTTTGACGTGAACACCAGGAACGGATCATCCGTGATGCCGATGATCGCCGGGATCGAATCCACCGCAAAAACTACGTCCGAAAACTCCACGAAGATAAGAGTGATGAACAAGGGGGTGACCATGCGCTTGCCATTTTCCACGGTGAAGAACTTGTCGCCGTCGAGGTTATGGCTGGTAGGGAAAATCTTTTTCGCCCAGACGATGATCTTGTTGTTTTCAAGCGAGGGCTCTTCTTTGCTCGGAATCAACATCTTAATACCCGTCAAAATCAAGAAGCCACCGAAGATGTAGATCACCCAAGCGAACTGACGGATGATCGCAATGCCGGCACCGATGAAGGCAGCACGCATCACAAGGGCACCCAAGATCCCGTAGAACAAGATTTTGTGTTGGTATTGATTCGGTACTTTGAAGTAGCTAAAGATCAGCAAGAATACGAAGAGATTATCAACAGATAGTGATTTCTCGATCACATAGCCGGTCAGGAACAGCATGAAGTCTTCTTGCCCGCGCCACTGGAGAATGATCACACTAAACACCATTGCAAGTGCAATCCACACCACGGACCAGATGATGGCTTCTTTGAAGTCTACGGTATGACTTTTCTTGTGGAAGACCCCTAAGTCCAGGGCCAAAACCGCGAACACAAAAAGAACAAAAGAAACCCAGATCATCAGCGACGTCTCGTGCATACAACCTCTCATTGGCAAACGTGGTACGATCAGCTTAAATGAATTTGCGTTACTTGGCCTTGCTAAAAATACGAAGAAGCTGCGGCAAAAAAGTGAAGACGACCTTGAAACAGAGCATTTTTTTGCAGGAAATGGAAAAACTCCACGAGGATGGCACGGTCACGCTTGGCGAGATCGCTGAAAAACTCCGCAGCAAAGGCTTGGTTTTCTTAACTCTCGTGTGCGTTTTGCCCTTCATGCAGCCGATTCCAATTCCCGGTCTTTCGACGGTCTTAGGATTTGTCATCATTCTTCAAGGCTTCGGCCTCGCCGTGATGGGTCGTCCGCTGCTAACTAAGGGAATGCGCGACATCAGCCTCCCGGCTGACAAGGTGGCGACATTTGTCCGCGGGGCCCGCAAGGTCTTTCCTTGGATTGGCTGGCTAGTCCGTCCGCGAGGTCACGCCTGGGTCCATCACCGGGCGACTCACTTCGTGGCCGGAGTCGTGCTGATTTTCCTATCGCTCTTTTTATCGCTACCACTGCCCATTCCAAGCAGTAACTTCCTGCCGGCCATTGGCATCTTCTTCATTTGCTTGGGCTTACTCGAGGACGACTTTTTGCTCGTCGTCCTCGGAGTCAGCTATGCTGTTTTGTTTGGCTGGCTGCTCTCCATCTCGTTCCATCTCCTGCGAGCGGAACTAGCGGAATCAGCCTGGTGGGGCCACTTCTTTTAACTACTCTAGCGTGCAGCCGGCAGTGTTGTTCGTCAAAGAGATGCCCTCTTCTTTGATTTCAACTTTTTTAGCAGCGGCTGCTTTGTCGTCGCAGTCTTCTTCGGCTTTCTGTGTCGTGCCAGCAGCAGCCGTTTTCGGCTCTGGAACCGTTTCAGCTGGCTTCTCTTTCGCCTGGCAAGAAACGACGGTGAACAAAGCGATCAAGAGAATGGTTTTCATGGGGAAATCTCCTTCGTGTTGTCGCGGCTGAAGTTAATCGAACCGGTGCGCATGATTCGGCGGTAAAGAAAACGTGGCATCGCGGAGAGCAAACGGACGACGAGACCAAAGAAGAAGGGAAACACGATCAAGGCTCTCTTCTTCTCAATTCCCCGCACGATGATTTCAGCGGCGCGCTCGACCTTCATCAGAAATGGCATCGGATGATGATTGAGTCGTGTCAGAGGTGTATCAACGAAGCCGGGGCAGACACAGGTCACACTCAAGCCGAGGTGACGAAGATCCAGGCCCAGTGACTCACAAAACTTCATCACAGCACCTTTCGTAGCACTGTAGCCCGAGATACCTGGGAATCCGTTAAAGCCCGCGAGAGATGAGATCGCCACCATCTGACCTTGTCCCTGGGGGATCATGATTTCCATCGCTGCTTCGAAGGCATACATCACACCCAGCAAGTTCACGTGAACCATGCGGTAGGTACGATCAAAGTCAGGCACTTTTGATTTATGAGGATAAGAAATACCAGCGCTAGCGATCAGTAGGCCTAGACCTGTCGGCTGCGCGAATTGATGGACCGCGCGCTTCACAGCTTCACGGTCAGCAACGTCTAATGGGTAAAACTGGATGTTGTCGCGGGCAGAATCGAAGTGACCTTTGAACTTGTCAGCGTCACGGCCACACACGCCGACTTTCCAACCTTTTTTAAGGTAGGTCTTGGCCAGCTCGAGCCCAATTCCAGAAGTTCCACCAGTGATAAATACGCTATTCATACGGCTAAAAAGGTAACATGGGAGCCTATAGGTGCCTAGAGATTGGCCAAATGACGCAGAGTCAACCAGGGATTTTTGCTTGACGCTTTTTGGGTCGGTCCCTATATTCATTGCTCAGGTTCGGGGGAGTAGTTAAGTTGGTTATAACGTCTGCCTGTCACGCAGAAGGCCGCGGGTTCGAGTCCCGTCTCTCCCGCCATCTTAAAATAAATAAGGCCACCTCCGGGTGGCCTTTTTATTTTAAGACGTTGAAACTGCATTCGAGAACCCGCAGGGTTCGAGTGGCTTGCAGGATGCAAGTCTGTCGCGGAGGACAGGAGTCCGAGAGCGACCGAGTATCTCCCGCCATCTAAAACAAAACAAGGATCGCTTCGGCGGTCCTTTTTTGTTTTAGATTGTGAAACTGGATCCGAGAACTCGAAGAGTTCGAGTTATGGTCAGGATGCCGGAGCCGAGCCCGTCTCCACGACTCTCTCCTACTCCCCCGCAACGCTCTCACCCTCGGCGCTGCCGACGAACTCAACGCTCGCGCTCGGATAAGAACTTCCGCTCGGGTAGGGTGAGAAGCTCGGAATCTTCAGCTTCAGCAAGAACTTCTCTTTGTCCTTGAGCTTCTTCATCACCAACGCGAGTTTCTCGAAGCTCTTCGCGTCCTCCTGGGTCACCCGAACGAAGAAGTACTCGTTCTTCGGATTCGTCTTATCTTGCAGCTTGAGCTGGAACACGCCCTTGCTCAACGTCACTCCGAGCACGGCGACGTCCTCGAGGCTGTCGGCGAGGGCCGCCGTCGACGTGAAGCTCAGCGCGAAGAACAGGATGAATGCTTTCATATGTGGCTTACCTTTCATTCCCTGCACCAGCTCCAGGTGCAAGCCGAGACTTAATGTAATCGAACCAGATGTCCTTCGACTCCAACAGTCCCATCCCACCGCGAGCCGAATCATCGATGCGCTCCGACGTCTCCGGCGACGTGGATCGGATCATCTCGAGTGCCATGACCAGCGGGTCGTGGACCTGTCGGTACCGAGGCCCACAGCTCGGACAGTGCTTGCTGAAATCGTACTCGCTCACGTAGGGATAGATGAACGGATCGTAGTTGAAGTCGGCGATGCCATTGCTGGAGGCGATGACGTTGTAGTCACGCATCAGAGCCCCCTCGATGCTCTGTCGGACGCAGGCCCCACCGTTCGCCCCTGCAATGAGCAGGTCCTTGATGCCGTTCTCCTGGAGATGCGCCTCGAGCTCGCCACGAAAGCTGTTGCGCGTGTCGAACACATCACTCGTGTCTTTTTTAAAAGTGCTCACGTTCGCGTAGTCGCCCACCGCTGACCTCAGCGCCGAATGGGTCTGGCCTTGGCCCTCGTACTCGATGAAGATGATCGGAGTCTGCGTCGCTTTCGCGGATGCGATGAGCATCTCCTGATGCGCGAGTACTTCCTTGAGGCGCTTCTTGTTTTCGGGCTTCTTGTGGACGCCTTGCCGTTCGATGAAATCCGGCTGCATGTCGATGATGACGAGCGCCTGTTTCTCACTGGCCCAGCCGGAGGCGAGCGCAAAAATAAATGTCAGCGAAACAATAAGTTTCAAGTGAGAGTCTCCCTAAGAAAGCTTATCGGTTTTTTCCAGGTAACCTCAAGCCTGAGTACTTTCGTCGGTAGGGAGCGATTGCAACGACCTCGACGGGATGGCCGAAAGTCGACCCCGTCACGTATACTCAGGACATGAAATGGTGGCCCCTCCTCATTCTTCTGGCCCTCTTGAGTTGCAACGCGAGCAAGAAGAGCAGCAGCTCGAGCGCGACGACCTACACCCTTAGCCTCACGGCTACGCGCCTGCCTCAAGTTGGCCTCGACCCTTTTACAGTCCGAGTGACCTTACAGAAAAATTCCCAGGCCCTGAGTGCGCAAACCCTCACGCTATCGATTCCTCGCGGTTCCGCGAGTGCCGTCACGGACAACGGCAATGGAACATACGATTTCACAGTGACGCCAACAGCGACGGGACTCCATCCTGTGACGGTGAGTTTCGCCGACGCGAGCATTGCACGCGAAGTGATCGTCACCAACGAACTTGAAACGGGCGCAGGTCAGCCGATGGCCGTGCCTGGTTTGGTCAACACCGATGGCTATGAAGACGGAATCACCATCACTCCCGATGGGCAGTACCTTTTTATCCAATACGGCCCCATCTACTTCAGCGGCGTATTTTTGCACACCACAATTTGCGCTGAAGCGGGTTGGTCACTTTACGACCTCACCACTTGCCCGGGCAAAAATGACAGCAACTGGGTCTTTGATACCATCGGCCCCTACAACACCACGGCCCGTCCCTCGTTTCCAGACGCGAACATCAGCGGCGGGCAGCTAACACCGCTCAACATCGTGGTTCCTTCGGTCGCAAACAAGATCGCAATTTTTCCGACCGTGTTTTATGGGTTCAAGCGCCAGAGCGACGGAACTTTTCGTGAACCTTTCAAGGTGGCTTTCAACGATAGCAAAGGGGCCAACGGTCCATTCGGTTTAAGTTTTGTGATGACCTCGAGTACGACCGCGCAGTTCGCCGTGGCCTGGAACAATTATTTCAATGATCTCGGAGATGACAAGGCAGATATCTACCAGGGCACGCTCACTCTCGGGCAAGATAAGAATCTCGGCGATGTTGTGTACTCGGGTGACACCTTCCAAAGCATCACTCCCACCATCACTCCGGTGAATTTCAGCTCGCACACGGGGACGCAGGGCAATCCGCACCTCTACGCCAACGGTGCGGGGACCATCGAATCTGTCTGGACCGACGACGAGCAGAGTTCTCACGATCTCACGGTTTATCGGCTCACCGCTGGAACCTATCCCACCGGCACCTGGACACCGGTGACCCTGCCGAGCACGATCAACACCGGCCAAAGCGAATCGCAGCCGTTCTTCACGGGCTCTCGCCTCTATCTCACGCGCAATACCAGCATCGTGTATCACGAGTACTTGGGGAGTGGCGGTGGTGATTACCATCTCAATGGCTCGTGGGGCGCAGAGGTCGTCGTCCTGCGCTCGACCGACACCGCCCTGGGGGGAGTCTACGGATTCGGTGAGCCGACGATCGCAACCTTTGAGGGCAAAACCTATCTCTACTTTGCTTACGTCGAAACACGTGCAGCGGGTGTCGGCGCAAGCCGCTTCGACTACAACTTGGGCGCTGGATTTGTGGAGCTTCCCTAAATGAATGTCCGTCTTGCAACCGTTGCCGACGCCGTCCTTCTTTGCCAAGCCGAGCAGGCCATCGCGGCAACACCTGGTCGTCTGGTTTCTCAGCCAGATGAACTTCAGGTCGAAAACTTCGTCGCCACGATTAGAAAGCCCACAACTCGCTATGTCGTCGTCGAACAGAACAACGCAATCATCGGGCATGCCTTCCTCGAACAAATGGGACTCAAAGCGGTGGCGCACATCATGCGACTCACGATCGCCGTGCATGAAGGCCACCAAGGACAAGGCGTCGGCAAGTTGCTGCTGAGTCATCTCATCGAGTGGGCAACATCTACGCCGTCCGTTGAGAAGATTGAACTTCACGTGCGCGCCACAAATCACGCAGCCATCGCACTTTATAAAAAAATGGGCTTTGCAGAAGAAGGGCGACTTAAGAAGCGTATTAAGATCAGTGAGACTGAGTATCTCGACGACCTCACCATGGGACTCTGCCTGAAATGATCCTAGGAATCCCGCAGCTGCGTACGAATCAAGCGGGCGAAGCGCTTCATGGCAGAAGTCTCGTTGGTATTTTTTCTCTTCACTAAGAAAACGTCGCGCGACGAGAACTTGCCCTCCCCTTCGATGAGTTTCTTACCAAGCAGTCTCTCCATCGTGAAACGTGGGGCATAGATGGCAGCTAACCCTTGCTCCACAATCCGTGTCGCCATGGTCAGTGTACTCACCTTGAACGCAATCTGGCGCGGGCGATCAGTGGGCCAGCCATCATGCGTGCGGATGCTCAGCGGGTTGTCCTTGAGCACTCCAAGCGGGACGACAAACGGGATTTCCTCCGGGGCCATCGTCTGGAAAGTAGCATTGACGAAGAAAACACCCATGGGAATTTTCTTAATCTTGAGATACTCCAGTTCTGGATGAGGGAACGGGGTGAAGGTAAGCGCAAAATCGATCTCGTCTTGCAAAATTTTCACTTCCATCTCGCCTGCATCTAGCTCATGGAACTCCACCTCACGACCTAACTCCAGTGCAAACTTCTCGACTAAGGAACAGCTGAACGCTTCAGAAAGACCGACTCGCGTGAAGGTCTGTGGCTCGTCAGGATTAGCAGTAAGGGCTAGCACGTCTCTTAAAACGATCTGTGCCCTTTGATAGAAAGCTTTGCCTTCAGAGGTAATCTCAAGCCCCCGACCTTGCGGACGCAGAAGCTGAAGGCCCGCCTCTGATTGCAAGAGTGTCATCGATTTTGAGAGCGCACTGTGTGAAAGACCCAAGAGAGTCGCGGCCTTCGAGAGGCTGCCGGTATCGACGATTGTGCAGAAATATTTCAGTCTATTTGTTTCCATAACTCACATGATATCGAATTTTATTCACTTTTATTCAAGTGTTTTATTGGCCAAATTACCTCCCTAAGGAGGTTTTATGAATTACCGTTCGTTCTTGATAGCACTGCACATCCCATTGTTTTCCCTACTCATTCCCTTTGTCGCGAAGGCCAATCTACCTGGTGATCTGGCCGGGACCTATCACATGGAAATTAGAATCGCGGAGCGTGACTTCACCGACATCCTCGTTCTCAGAGGAAGCCTTCCGGTTAGGAGTCACAACAGTCTCATCACGGGCACGCTCGAAGTCCCCGGAATCTTTCTGGCCGATCTGAGCGGGAAAAGCTTCTGTAGCGGGCCATGGGGTGGGGTTTGCCAACTGAGCTTCGCCATCGTCGCCCGTGAAAACGGGCAGGAATTTAGAGTGAACTATCAGGCCACCGTGGCGAACTACTACGAGGCGTACTCCGGGGCCGCCGCGATCCTCGAAGGACGTGCGACTTTAGAAAATGGAGATCTACTTGGAAACTTCACTGCCACCCAACAACTTCCATGATCACCTCCACGCGCACCGCTCGATTCGCTCTTATGCGGATCGAGCGGTCGAGGAGGCCGCACTCACACGAATTCTTCACGCGGCGACTCGCGCCTCATCCTCGGGCAATATGCAGGCCTACTCAATCATTGTGACGAGTGATCCTGAGATCAGAGCACAGCTCCATCGCCCGCACTTTGAGCAACCCATGGTGCTTGCTGCCCCCGTCCTCCTCACTTTTTGCGCGGATTTTAGAAGGATGCGTCGATGGCTTGCTCTCCGCGAGGCACCAGATAATTTTGATAACTTTATGAGTTTCATGATCGCTACCATCGATGCCGTTCTCGCTTCACAAAATGCTGCCCTGGCCGCCGAGGCAGAAGGACTTGGACTTTGTTACATGGGAACGACTCTTGCGAGTTGTCTTGAAATCGCCGAGATCCTTCAATGCCCTCCAGGGGTAGTTCCCATCGTAGGATTTTCTCTTGGCCATCCAGCAGAAGATCCAACACCGCGGGATCGACTTCCCCTTGAGCTGTTAGTTCATCGGGAACAATACCAAGACCCAAGTGATGAGTTTTTGCTGGAGGGTTACCATCAACGAGAAGTGGACGGTTGGAAACGCTACATGAGCGACCCCAAACTACGGGCCGCCACTGAAGCGGCGGGGATTCAAAATCTGGCCCAGGTCTATACCCAGCTTAAGTACACGCGCAGAAGCCATCAGATGTACTCTGAAACGGTCTTGGCGTGCTTAAAGAAGCAGGGATTTTTGACAGACCTAGGTGAGTTTGTTTGACGGCCACCCCGGAGGAGTCTACATGCTTTCAGCAATACTTTTAAGGAGAGATCCCCATGAAAATGCTTCTGCTGGCTACCGCCTTCGTTTCACTCAACGCTCTTGCAGTTGACGTGGCCTGCTTCATGGATCGCCCTCTTGCAACTCCCAATGGCAAAGTGACGGCAGTGGTCCTGAACAACATCGACGGTCCAGATATGGGCGACTACGCTCTGCGCGCCTCTCTTCCCGATCAAGATACTTTAGTGGCTTTCGAATTAAGTGCTGATGGCAAAGAAATGCAAGCGGGCTTCTCGAATCAGTGCGACAACGAGTACACCATTTCGTTTCCGGCGAAGCAGTTTAAGTCATTCACGGAGGATGACCCAACGGTCACTCCGATGCGCGGCCGCATCGATTACACCGATTCAGACGGTGGCAAATCGACGGTCACGATGATTTGCCGTCGGATCTAGCTATTTAATAAATTGAACGATCGTCTGGATGGCGAGATCACGAACCTCGTCTTTCTCCATGAGCACTTCGTGCTTCCCAACTAATGTGGTGGCTTCGCACTGCGCGGCTTGGCGACAAAGTTTTTCCATCTCTGAAGGTTCTGAATATCTCTCATCGGTCGCTTTGATCACGCGCAACGGGAGAAGCAGTTTTCCATATTGTGAGCGGACACGCTTGGTGCCCTTCATGATCTCATTGACCCAGCGGTTGGTGACTCCACCTAGCTGAGTCTGCGGAAGCTCACGGAAGAGATTCATCCACATATCAAAGCGTACTTTTGATTGGGTAAACTTGTTGGTGGCGAAGTCGTCGTTCGGGTTGTACGGCTTTTCACCGATAGCGAACTGCCTACCACGACCAATCGCCATCGAGCCCAAAACAATTCCCCGTGCGACAGCGTACGGATAAGGCTTCGTTTGAATCTTCAGCATGGGTGACGTCAGAACGGCACGATCAATCAGACCTGGGTTCTTCTGCAAGAAATCCACTGCGATCCCCCCACCCATTGAATGAGCGAGCATATAAGTTTCACGGCAATAGGTTTGGGAGACAACTTGCTCTATAAATGTTTTCACATCAGTGGCGTAATTATCGAAGTCATCCACATAACCACGATCAATTTGTGGCATGAAGCGCTGAGAGCTGCCTTGACCGCGATGATCCATCAAAAAATAAACGAGTTCACCTTTGAGTTCACTGTCGTTCAGTGAATGAACGACTTCAGCGTATTTTTCAAGCTGCTCTGAGCGGCCTGGAAGAATCACAAGGCAACGATCGGCCGATGGTGATGATTTCCACTGAGCGGTACTGATGGTGATGTTTTTTGCGCCCACAAATGAACTGCGCTTGAACTGCTTCAACAAAGGAGCGATCTCGCGCTGATAAGCATTGGCGTAATCAGCTTCGGGAATAGCCCAAGCCGAGGTCGTCATCACCAAACTCAAAAGTACCCACATCGTTTTCATCGCTAGCCCTTCTTCTTCACCATGGTAAGAATCTTCGCAATGGCCACTGACTCAGCCGTCTCATCATAGATGTCTACCACCCACTTCACGATACCCGTAGGAATATCTTCATGGTCCTCAGCGTGCGCACTGATTTATTGATCCGGACCCGAAGCCTCCGGTGGTCCCCATTATCAAGGCATTAGGCGTATCTGGGCACGCATCTTTGATCCATTTGAAATAAGAATACGGATGATAGCGAAAACCCGGACCGTCCGGAGAAGTCTCTTGAGGATTAAGGCTTATCTTGGCCCCCACAAACTTTTTCACGGCTTCGATATCAAACAATCCGTTGCTCTCTCCAGACGCTTTGCTCCAGTCTTTGATCACGCGATAGTCCAGAGCATGCTGTGAGTGCTCTGGCAGATGAGTCTTGAGGACCATTTTTGAATTCACGCCGACGACCCCGGAGCCGTTGTCATAGGCCTCGACCGTCACATCCGCAAACTCGAGAACCTGAAGCAATGTCTCATCTTTCGGAGCTGGCTCGTCAGCGACGGTGATTTTCACATTCGTGAGGTTGGTTTGAAAGCTCAGCATTGATTCATGCACTGATAGTTTGCAACCCAACTTAGGCTTGTCACCGTCGTAGCGAGTTAAGGATTGCTTGTACACAAGACGCTGACCTCCGCTGACTTCCGATCTAAGCTCGCTCCTCTGCTTTCCGCAGCTTATCTCTATCCCATCAACGGTTTTCTTCCCCTCTTCCCTAGCTTGCGCATCCACTTCCTCCATCGAATCCACGATTTCATCGATGAGTGGGACATCGCTTTGGTATTCTTTTCCTTCGTGTACATAGGTGATTGTGAGTGAGACATAAGAGAGTTCGTAGTCTCTCTTGAACGCACGCGGGATCTTTGGTTTATAACTTATTGAGCCAGTGATCTGACCGGCTTCGGCCTTGAGTTTCCCTTTGATAACTTTGCCACCGTTGCACTCGTTGCGAATATCCCAAGACCGGTAGCAAGGGGCATCGTAGAGCGCCGAAAGCTTAACGGACTTGATACCTGGTGAGACTTTCCCAATTAAGCTGAGCGTGCCGGCAAAAGCCGAAGCACTAAAAAGGCAGGCGAGGAAGATGGCTTTTTTCATTTGATGACCCCTTTGGTGGGGCCATCATACGTGTAAACGACTTAACGCTACGTTGAGGGCTCAATTATGTGAGGAAACGTGTAAGTCCTTACCGCTTCTTCACCATCGTAAGGATGGTCGCGATGGCGACAGATTCACCCGTCTCATCATAGACGTCCACCAACCACTTCACGATGCCCTTGGGAATGTCCTCAGGGGTCTTCTGCTCCTGGTCGACCTTTTCTTTACAGGTAAAGCGTACCCCAATGGTTGCGCCAGGATAGACCGGCTTAATGAAGCGGCATTCGTCCAAACCGTAGTTTAAGAGCACCGGTCCCTTCGGGGGATCGACGAAGAGCCCGGCGGCTCGCGAGAGGATGAAGTAGCCATGGGCCACACGGCCCGTGAAAATCGTCCCTTCCAGGGACTTTTCATCCATGTGGGCATAGAAACGGTCGCCTGAAAGATCAGCGAAATTCTCGATATCTTCCAGGGTGACGAGATGCTTTTCGGTGATGAGTGTGTCGCCGATTTGCAGCTCTTCAAAGTATTTGCGGAAAGGATGCACATCCGAGAGTGTCTGCTTGGCCCCATATTGGTACTGCTTCGTGATTTTTGTGAGTGTCGTGGGGCTACCCTGAATCGCAGTTCGTTGCAGGTAGTGCATAACTCCGCGCTTTCCTCCCATCTCTTCCCCACCACCGGCACGCCCTGGCCCACCGTGAACGAGCATCGGCATGGGTGAACCGTGCCCAGTGCTTTCTTTCGCACACTCTGCATTCAGAACAAGAATCCGACCGTGCATGTTGGCCGCGCCGACGACAAATTGAGTGGCGAGATCATCGTCCGCCGTGGTGATGGAGCACACGAGTGACCCCAACCCCATTTGGGTCAGTGTGATGGCATCGTCGGTGGTTTTATAAGGCATGATGGTGCACACCGGCCCGAAAGCTTCGACGTGGTGGCAGTCCGTGTTTTCAAACGGGCGCTCATTGAGGAACACCACAGGTGACATGAAGGCACCTTTCTCTAAACCTGCCACCTTAGAGTCGAGATTTCCGTAGATCATTTTCTGAGCACGAGAGAGTTGCTGGATTTTTTCTCTGACTTCTTTAAGCTGTGTCTGGCCCGCGAGAGACCCCATGCGCACGCCCTCTTTCTGAGGATCGCCCACGGTAATGCCGTCGAGACGTTTACCAAGTCCGAGTTGCACAGCCTCGAGGGAGTTCTCTGGCACGATTAAGCGGCGAACGGCGGTACATTTCTGTCCGGCCTTGATGGTGATTTCTTTCGTCGCTTCTTTGATGAAGAGATCGAACTCCACGGTACCTGGCTTCACATCCAGACCGAGCACCATGGCATTCAACGAGTCTGCCTCTAGATTAAAAGGCACCGACTCTTGCACGAGGCGCGGATGGGACTTGAGCATCTTTCCAGTATGAGCCGAACCTGTGAACGTGACCACATCCTGACTGATGACATGTTCAAGAATACCGTTGGCCGATCCAAAAATCAGTTGGAGTGAGCCTTCGGGAAGAATGTTAGAAGCGATGATTTCTTTCGCGACAAGTTCGGTTAAAAAACACGTTACGGTCGCCGGTTTCACGATCGCCGGTACACCGGCGAAAAGATTCACCGCGATTTTTTCCAGCATGCCCCAGACGGGAAAGTTAAAGGCGTTGATGTGAATCGCGACGCCTTGCTTCGGTACGCAAATGTGATGGCCAATGAAGCTGCCACCCTTCGACATCTTCGCCATGTCCCCATCGACGTAATAAGGAAGATCGGGAAACTGCCGGCGTAGGCTCGCGTAGGCAAAAAGATTTCCAATGCCCCCTTCGATATCAATCCAGCTATCCACTCTTGTGGCGCCGGTGGCGTAGCTCAGTTGATAAAAAACTTCTTTCTTCTCGGCTAAATGCATCGCCAGGGCCTTGAGCATGCGACCGCGCTCTTGGAAGGTCATCTTACGAAGAGCAGCGCCGCCTTTAGTGCGTGCGTAGTTCATCATCTCGGCAAAATTTAAACCCTGCGAACTCGCGGTTGAGATCGCTTCACCTGTGATGGCATTGTACAAGACTTGACCATCGCCAAGACCCGGGGTCCACTTTCCAAGGGCGTAATTTTCTAGCTTCTGCATATGACTTCCTTAAACTCGTTCAATCACAACAGCGAACCCCTGACCCAAGCCGACACACATCGTGACCAGTGCATAGCGTTTGCCGGTGAGTTGTAATTCCAACGCCGCTGAATTCAAAATTCGTGCACCACTCATACCGAGTGGATGACCCAGAGCAATCGCGCCACCATTCGGATTTACGCGCGAGTCATCATCGGCCAGGCGCCAAGCGCGTGTGACGGCCAGGCTTTGCGCCGCGAAGGCTTCGTTGAGTTCAATCACGTCCATGTCTTTCATCGTGAGACCGGCTTTTTTTAAAGCGATCTCCGCCGCAGGCACAGGACCAATACCCATGATCCGCGGTTCAACTCCGGCCACTCCCATGCTTACGATGCGGGCGCGTGCCTTGAGGTTATGTTTTTTCAGACCCTCGTCGTTCGCGAGCAACAGCGCAGCGGCACCATCATTGAGCCCTGAGGCATTTCCCGCAGTGACGGAACCGTCTTTCTTGAAAGCAGGTTTGAGCGCTGCAAGACCATCGAGTGTCGTTTGAGCTTTAATGAACTCATCCTTCTCAATTTTAAGGGCAGCGCCCTTCTTCTGAGGAATCTCCAAAGCGACAATCTCTTTCGCGAGTCGACCGCTCTCTTGCGACTTCGCGGCTTTCATCTGGGAGCGGTAAGCGAACTTGTCTTGATCCGTGCGCGAGATGGCATCGCGCGCCACGAGATTCTCAGCGGTCTCGCCCATGGCATCGACGCCGTACATTTCTTTCATGCGCGGATTAATGAAACGCCAACCGAAGGTCGTATCAAACAACTGAGCATCTCCACCAAATGCGGAATTAGATTTCGACATCACCATCGGAGAGCGCGTCATGCTCTCCACTCCACCAGCGATCATCACCTCAGCCTCGCCGAGCTTCAGCATACGAGCAGCGCTCATTGCGGCCGAGAGACCCGAAGCGCATAGACGATTAACCGTCTCTCCCGGAATCGTCAGCGGAAGACCAGCAAGCAGCAGCGCCATGCGAGCAATGTTGCGATTGTCTTCACCGGCCTGGTTGGCACACCCGAGAATCACATCGCCGATGGCTTGGGGATCTAGCGATGGATGGCGTTTGACCAATTCTTGGATCACGTGAGCGGCCATGTCGTCGGGGCGAACACTCGAGAGCGCACCCTTAAGATTGCCAACCGGAGTGCGAACTCCATCGATGATGTAAGCGTTCATACTAGTTCCTTGCCTGTTCTGTGGGCCGTGCCGCGAAAGGCAGCGACCAAGTCATTCTTTTGATTAGTAATTTTAACTTCGTAAACCCCGGTGGTGCGACCGTTGTGCAGCTCTTCGACTTCGGCCGTGAGCACATCACCGAGACTGACTTTCTTGATGAATGAAATCTGCGCATCGAGTGCCAGCGTGAGGTTGTTGCGCGAGTTGCAGGCAAAAGCGAAGGCACTGTCAGCGAGGGCAAACGTGACGCCGCCGTGAACCACTCCAAACCCATTGAGCATGTCTTCGCGAATGGTCAGCTCGACAGTCGCCGAGCCCTCGGAGAAGTGCGTGACCCGCAACTTCATCCAGTCGCTGAAGCGATCTTTGGCGAGCATGGCCTCGAGGGTGTTCATCGGTGGCACTTGAAATGGTCGAAGGGTTCGAAGCAGTCTTGGCACTGATACATCGACTTACACGCCGTGGAGCCAAACTGCGCTAGCATCTTCGTGTTCGCCGACTCACAGCGCGGGCACGACACCTGGGGGCTTTCAAACATACCTGT
>JAIXOY010000127.1 GCA_027486525.1 Pseudomonadota bacterium | reverse complement strand
TATCACCCAGACAGCGTTAAAGCGTCTAAAGGAAAAGCTCTCCGCCAAAAATGAGCCACCAAAAGGGAGCCACTGGTTCTTTGACTGTTGCGTGGTGAACTGACCATTCTTAGATTTTTTTACAGTCGTGTAGAATGAGTTGAACTTATCCAGTTCTAAGGAATGGGTAAAAGAATCCGGTGAATTCCCCACTCCGATTTGCCAGGCCTGAGATTCGCCTTTTTGGTGAACGAGGAGCACACCGAGATTAAACTCCTTGAAACGGCGCAGCTGGAAGAAACCATCCAGACCACTTTTGAGACTAATCGTCGCGGAAAGTTTGCTGAGATAGTTTTTGGCTTCAATGTCGATAACAGGCCCAAAGAATAATGGCTGTGCCATTTCAGAAAGTTCAATCAGGGCCCGGTCTTCCCAGGTATCGGAAGGGTCGGTGGAGGCTTGGGCAAGTTCTCGAAAAGTGTCGGCCATGAAACGCATATTAGCGGAAGCCATGGGAAGACTAAGGTGGACACGTTTTCTATCAGACAGAACGAGTTCGCCGTTCTTTTCTTCGACACGCCAAGAGGCTTTCTCTGCGTCCTCTGCGAAGCTTTGCAAAGATGGACAAGCTTCAATCCAAGCAGCCTTTAGGCGTGGATCGACCCAGAAATGGGCTGAGTTCGCAAAGGCCGCAGGAGAGGAAGCACGTTGATTTTCCACAGAGTAAGGTTATCCCGCAGCTCTTCTGTGATCAAGTCATGAACGGCCAAACGGTCTTTCGCGCGCACATGATCTGATAACGCCCGCAAAACCGAGAGCAAATGAAGCTTAATCCGTAGCATTTCTTCGCGTACGGCCGAATCCGGAATGGTTTTACGCATGTACTCGTTAGTGTATTTGAGGAAAACGACAAATTTGCGTGTTTGGTCAATAATCGCGATAACGCTCGCGTCGCTAAGCTCTAAAGGAGCGATGCCCTTAAGATTTTCGATATCCCGGCTCAGTTCACTTACTGTCTCAGAGAGAGTGATGTGAATCAGTGAGGTCATTTCTGCATGAGAGATACAAGCTTCCGCATCCATGGTTTTCATCCTTTAGGAACCTTCATGGTCCCGTCGTGTCCTGTTTTTGAGAGTGACGGCGCACAACGGCATCAATGAGTTCCGTGTAGGCCTGAAACGCCTGATTCACTTCGTGAAGAATCAGAATGAGACTTTTCGCGATTTCAATGACGCTTGTTCCCTGGGCGCCGGCCTTGGAAAACTGCAGCCAGAGCCGGAGAATATCCATCTCGGGATAAGCACCGAGAGTTTTTTCTGTATAAGTATCAATTTCCGCAATCTTGGTAGTGAGTTCTTCGACATCGCTGTCTTTCACGGAACCATTGTTCACTTTGTCTAAGAACTCTTGCAGGAATTTAATTCCAAACTGATTGAGGTGTATCAGTTTGTTGAAAACTGATTGGGCACCCTTGAGATGCATGCAACACGAAGCCGTGACTTCAGGGATAGGCAAATCCACTTCTAAAAGATCATTGAGATAATTAAAAACAATATAGTGCAGACGATCAAACACTGAGGCTGCGTCATCCGTTTTACCAGATGGCAGCACAGGAAGTTGCCCACCCAGATATTCGGTCGTATGCCGAAAAGAGTGGCCAATTCTGCTTTCGCGACTACTCATCATGGCCAATAGCTGAGCGTGAGTAGGGAGCTGATCTTCCGGCACGATCCAAGCATCGGCATGAGCAGGGGCGAGGGCGGGTTCCCACGGTTTCATGAGAATCAAAAAGCTAGGACAGCCATGATAGGCAAGCCAACTCGCAGCAGCGGCGTTAGTGCCCACGTAGCAAGTTGCCGACCTTGGATTCATGCGCGAGGGAAGTGCATCCTTCGTTTGAGCGGGGTGGGTTAATGAGATTTGCGTGAGCAAGTTCTCCGCCCAGTTTCTGCTGCCGGCAGGGAATGAATCAAGGTCGACGATCCAGGTTCCATGGACGTTTTTTTTATGCTCAGAAAAATCTAAGGTCGTTCGTCCTAGCATGACGTGGTTGAAAAGATCGAAGGGAGTAAAAGGAGCAAAACGTCTTGCGGCCAGCTGCGCCACGAGTGTTTGTGCCCATCTTCCTTGAACATGCAAATTAGGAGAAGCCACCACCCCTGCCCTGTTCTCGGCGTCGACCGCAAGAAGATCGCGGGCCAAGTCTTCATTCGGTGTTGTTTGAATGACGAGCGCATAAGGGCCGACGCAGTCTGGTATGGCATGCTTGAGCTGAAACCAGTCACCTGGAGCTGACCACCAATGCGGAATAACGGCCTTGTCCACGAAAACATCCATCGTGAGATCCGGATGCTGGCCCCGTACAAAACAAGCACTCGCCGTGAGATCGGTGAAGAGCTTTTCTTGCGCAGGACATGTGACAAGAACGTGAAGGCTCATAAGGTTAACGCCAAATCAGTTTTGGGAATATCAAGAGTACAGGCCTTATGAATTCGTTCATAAAACCCATTCAAAAGACGTAAACGATTTTTTACCAAAATGACGTCTTGATCATGGCGGAACATGGGAACGAGCGAAGGCGAGAGAGACAGTTCAATCGCCGAAACAAAACTCAAGACGGACGGACGTGTGGCCCAGTAGTCCTGCAGAAGACTGTGATGGCCTGTTCCCTGCTTGCGTAGGCCCTCGAGCATGATCTTGGCGAAGTCTTTGAGGTTAAGAACTTCTTGATAGAGAAAAGGCTGAAGGGCTTGACGATCGTAGCGCGTGAGAATTTTCTCAGACTGTAGCGCAAGCTTAGGCTGTGCGAAATAATCAAAGAGGAAAGAGAGGCATGACCACTTGGACAGGTTGGTTGGCAGCATTTCCGCAAGACTTTCAGTCAGCTCGTCTGAACTCTTGTGGCGAATATCCATTGCCTGTTGCCAGAAATCTTCATGCTGATTTGAATCTTGCAATATGAGATCGAGGAACAATGAGTCTTCTGTCGCTCTGTCACTCCAGTCAATGGCACTTATGCCGAGCGCAGCCAGACCATTGCGAGTGACTGTGTTCAAGGCAACTAGGGTGAAGATCTGAGATAGAAATTCAAGGGTTGAGTCTTGTACTTCAGAAAAATCTTGCAGGCGAATGCCAACGACAACAGTCTTCAGTGTGCTTGAGGTTTTGAGTGATTTAATTTCACCGATCTGTTGCATGGCTCGCTCGGTGCTTGCAAAGTCGAGTTGCTGTAGAGATTTTTTGTGAAGCGTTCCCTTGATAACAGGATGAGACATCCTCCAATCACAGAGCAGTTTTGCAAGTTTGAGAGGGGAATCTTGGCAAATCGTTTGTCCGTTTTGCTGAACCGTTCCGATAACAGTTGGAGGATTGAACAGGGAGGCGACTGCTGTCTCAATCTGCGATCCGCCCATGTTAAAGACACGTGCCCAAGAGATCTGGGTCAACGGGTAAACGCATTCCCAGAGAACATTGAAAGCCGTGGCGTCTCCCAGAAGAGGAGAGAAAGCAGCCTTTTGAAGATAGGTGCAATCGAGAGCGTGAATTTCTTGGAAGAGATCGAGCGCGCGGATCTGCTCGACGTCTTCTTGTCTAACCAGGGCGACATGCTCGCCAGGGTGTTTTCTCTTTAACAAGTGCTGACTAAGGACAGTCATGCGAGTGCCCGCGTCAGCGCTGAGCATGATGTGAAGGTAGCGCGTATTATTCAGCATGCTTGATCTCCCAAAAGGCGCGAAGCCAGGCGGCCTGGGGGACGTGTGCTTCTAAAAGTTCTTCTGGACGAGTGTTCGCTTGGCCCAGGGCCCAGTCGTTCCACCAAGTGCTTGAAGTGCGCCATTCAGAGAGTGAAGCAGCCGCACGTTTTTGTAGGAATTCCTGATAGTAAGACTTGTCCATTTCGAATGAAGGACCGTGAATAATCACGACTGGTTTCAAAAGTAAAAACTGGCAAAGCGCCCGGTTGCTGTAGAGGTCTTGCGCAGAGGGAGCGCAGAAAACTTCAACGCTACCCTTGTTTGGGCGATAGCTGCTCCAGAGACGGAAAAGTTCTTTGCACGGTTCAATGACTACGATGCGACCGTCTTTGTGACGAAGACGAAGAATCTTGGCCATCTCTTCGAGGTGATACCCAAAGCCAAGTCCTAAAACGAGGACGTAGGGACGCTGGGAAAGTTGCGCTAAATGATTACTAGCGAACACCTCAGCTTCACGTAAGGGATTGTGGAGTGAGTGAAGGGGCTTTCCGTTGAGAATTGGAACAAGGTCCTTGCTCTTTGATTCAGTCAACGTGAGTTGTATGGGGGAATCCATGGAAATCCTCTTCCTTAAGGATTTTAATTTGGGCTCCCCTATTTGCTCATGTCGTCTCTGAACCTGTCAAATTTTCGGCTTACTTGACTTGATTGGGATGGTAAGCGCGATGAGCTTGACCTTGCGTGTGCTGAGTTGTGATGTCTCGTTTGAGCTGTTCGCGGGCTTCGACGAACTTCGCGAGAAGCCTTTCGTTGAGCTTATCGACTTCATTGAGAATGGTTGCGTCGGCGGCCGTGATGTCAGCGCGGGTGGCAAGTAGGTTGAGGGCGCGCTCGCGGTTGTCGATGAGCGCCAAGGCGTCATCAAGACGGCCGGAGTCTAAAAGCGTGATGGCTTTTTCGGTAATGCGGAGGACACGCCACGTGAGATGGCTGGTCTCGAGTTTTTTTTCACTCATTGGCAGCTTTCGCGAGCGTCGGCTTGGCCGGTGTCGTCTTCAAACTCTTAATCGCCTCAGTCCAGCCCTCATACAGAGTGTTCAGCACTTTGAGACATGCCTCGAGAGGTTGCTTGTCGATCTTGATGTTTGCTTGCGTGCTCGAATACATCAGATAGTCGTATAGAGAGTCGAGTTCTTTTGCGACGTCGCCGCCGACTTCGAAGTCGAGGCTGTTCGAGAGCTCGACAATAATGTCTTGCATCTTGCCGATGTACTCACCCTTCTTCGCGATGTTTTTCTGCTCGATCGACTCGATGGCCTTCTTGCAGTTTTTGATCGCAGCTTGGTAGAGCATCAGAAGAATCTGTTCGCGGCTCGCGGTTTCAACAGAGGTTTTCTTATATTGCCCAAGACCGTAACTCATCGTTTACTCCTCATGTACTGCCCCTACTGGAGACAGCTTCATCCTAATTGTTGCACTGGGTTCCCCATCTGGGCCATGCCGGCAAGCCCTGCCCCCTGACCGCGGATCTTGGAGATGGTTTCTTCTAAACGCGCGAAACGTGCTTTGAGAATCTCTTCTTTTTGGTCAATCATTCGCTGACGAGTGGCAATCTGCCGATCGATTTGGTCAATGTTACTCTTGAGACCGCGTGAGCGAGTCACCAAGGCACCAGTTGGCTGCGCCAAAAGCTGCATTGATGTTTTTTCGAGGTTATCAATAAATCCGTCTGTCTTACCCGTCGGGCCGTAGATGCCGGTAAGGACCTGCGCTACCCGCTTATAGTCAGCCGCGAGGACCGACTCAAATTTGGCCTGATCGAACTTCAAGAAACCTTCACGTTGGTAGGTGATCCCAAGATCACCAATCCGCATCGGACCTTTTTCAGTCTGGATCGGAGTAAAAATAGTAGAACGTAAACGAGATTCGATCGTTTGCAAGGTCAGATCGCCACCCAGGGTTGACGAGGTGTCTGACTTCTCACTCAAAGTGTTTTGTTCTTTGATGAATTTTAAAACGTTATTGATGTTGTCGACGAGCGACGTGATTTTAGTACCGACCGCTTGGATATCTTCTGTCACCTCGAAGCTGATCTCTTCACCAGGCTTGGCTTTTTTTAGATCAATCGTCACTCCGGGAATGAGGTCCGTCACCTTGTTGGATGGAACTTGGATTTCGAAGCCATCGAGTTTAACTTTGGCATCTTGTGCTGGCCGCTCACCCTCGAGAGTAAGGTCTACCTCGCCATCAACCAAATAGAGATAGGGGAATTCTGCCCTCGCACCGTCACCCGTTTCAGCCATGGAAAGAACCAGTTTCCATGGTTCATCTGAGCCGGAGCCATCGTTGATGACATTCGCGCGCATGCCGAGTTGATCAGACTGAGCGTTGATGAGTTTTGCCACTCCTGTGAGCGTGGCGTTTTCTTCATCGATGTAGATTTCTTTTTCTTCACCGTCAGGCATCACGGCGCGCAGGTAGCCCACGCCGATGTGAGTCTTGTCTTTGTCTTCAACACCATTGGTGATGGCAGATGACTTTTGTGCGAGTGACAGGACCTCAAGTTGGTATTTGCCAGGCTCGGCGATGTTCTTGTCGGCAGTGATCGCTACGTTTTCTGCGCCGCCGTTCACTTTCAACTCACGAAGAGAACGAACGCCCTTGTTCTTGAGAATTTCTCCGCGCATGCCTTCGACGAGTTTCGTTAATTGACTCACGAGGGCCTGCTTGTTTGCAACCTTGGCTTTGCGCGCTTCCATCGCTTGAATAGGAATCTTTTCAGCGTTCACGATCTGCTGAACGATATCCTTAGGAAGTCCTGAATTGATGGAGCCAAAGGCTATCCCCAAATCATCCTCCTGATGTTGTGGGGTTCGCGGAATTGGGCATGCTGCCCCTACGTTTATAATATCGCACCGTGCATGTGGTGCAAGTGGGCAGAAATTGGGCTACGATAGGTGGAAATAAGAAATAGGGAGGCGGGTGAACAGGTCCGCCTCCGTATTTCGATAGGTCTGGGTGGGAATGTCTTCCAAGAAGAAAGTCCCACTATTCTAGTCGGAGAAAGCCCTGGATTCTTTAGTAAAAAACTCAGCTATTTTCATCGAAAAGAGTAAGTTCTTCTTTAATCGGCTAGTTATCTACTTCTCTTTTCTGCTGATCCCTGTGTGGATCCAGAAAACCCTGGAATTGAACCTATTCTCCCAGTCCATCATGATGTTGCTCTACATGGTGTTCGTGGCCAGCCAGTGGTACCTGCTGGGCAAAGAGATCGATCACCGTCTTAAGATCTATTTCCGAGCGAATTCGTCCATTGATCGCGTGGTTTATCGCCTGCTGGTGGGAAGTACGTTTGCGATCATGTTCTTCAATCTGGTTTTGTTATTTCCTGAAGAGTGGACCAAGCATTTCTTCTGGGGCTTCTGGGTTATTTTAGGGTTGTTCTACTCATGGCCCACCCGTGGAAAAATTATCGAAGAGTCAGTGTCCACGCAGTTTGGTGAGTACCGTCATTTAGATAATTTTGAGAAAACGGTTTTGTTTCTCACTATTCTCATGGTGCTGGTGTCGATTCCGTTTTTCCCTTATTTCGATAATCTCGATTCACTGAAAATTCTCATCGATCCCGACGAGAAGGTGTCGCAACAGTATTGGAACTTCTTGGCGGTGAACTACTTCCCGTTTAAGCGTTTCCCGCACTTGATGTACATCGCTTGGTGTTTGCATTTTTACATTGTGGGTGCGGTTTTCTATCTGCTGAGCTTCTACGGAGTCTTGCGCTTCTTCTTCTCGCGACGCCTTTCCATCTTGGGCATCTTTGGTCTCGTATCGACGTGGTCATGGTCACTTTTGTTACAGAAGGATCCGTTTAGTGCGCTCCTGACATGCTTCCCCGTACTGTGGTTGTGGGGCCTGTTGTGGGCGGCGAAGAGTGCCACCTATCGCGCAGGTCTGATGTTTGGACTGCTTTGCTACTTCGGAACCTTGCTGAACTATCACTTCTTCCCGCTGTTCCCGATGGGAGTCGTGATGCTGATGACATGGCAGATGAAGGACAAGACGCCGTGGTATCGCCAACAATTCCTCCGATACACGGCGATGGGACTTGTTGGTTGCTTCTTTGTGTTCCTCTATCACATTGATCTGCAACTCTTTGGTCATGGCTGGTCGGTGAGTGGGTTTAACCTGTTTATTGGCAATCTGATCAAACGCAAAGCCTTCTTCGCTCTCTCTGTTGTGGGGGCGATTTTGCTCGTGCTCGCCTATGCACCGATCACGCGTCGTCGTTTCGCTGAGTTCACACTCGATCGGACGCGCATGGGTCATTTGTTGGCCGGTGTGGGCATGCTCATTTTGGTGGGTTTAACCTTAGAGAAAAATATTCTGCGTGGCTTTGGCATGATGTGGCTGTTGTCGTTTCTGGCACTCGTTCCCCTAGAATGGATTTTTCAGGTGATCTCCCGGCTGCGCTCGAAGAGAAATTTCATCTACCTGCTCTATGTCTTGATCTGCCTACTCGATTCTCACTTCGAGGGGCGTGTAAGGATTACGGCAAAATTTTTCAAGAATACTCCCTCTCAATCGCGGATCTCCACGAATTAAGGTTAAGTTTGTGTGGGGCCATCTTGGCCCTTGCGGCGAACGGTCACTGCAAGATACAATTTTCTTACAGGGACGATTGAGTGTCCCTCCACGTTCGGATCAAGGAGGACCTGTTGTTTAAAGCCCCCCTTACCGCCTTTGTTGTCGCTAATTTCCTGTCTACGTATCAGTCTCTAAACCCCGCCCATGTTCCCGATGCTAACTCTGAGCCCTTCGTCTACGTTGATGCTGCCGGTGTGAAGCTGGTTACCAATGTGGTTGACTCAAGTAATGCGGAAGAGGACGGTGTTTTCGCTCTTTCTGTCGCAAGAGACGGTTGGGTGGAAATGTTGGCGATGTACGAACAGCAAAGCTAATTTTTGGGGATAAGCTTCTCTGTCAAGCTTCGTCTTACAAGTTCTGTCGACTCGGTGCGGCTCAAGAAATTTTGGGGAACTCACTAGAATTCTTAGGGTCGCACTAGCTCTTTTGTTCCTAAACACGTTTCATATGGTGTGGAGAGAGCTGTGGAAATCTCCTAAAACTATGGGGAGATTAGGCCAGAATTATGTTTTCCTCTGACTTGGGCCAACAGTTTGTCGATGACCTGCGCGCGTTCTGCGAGCAACTCTCTCTGGGACTAGATCTCTGCATCGAGACCAAATCTGACAACACACTCGTCACTCGCATAGACCAAGAACTCTCACACTTCTGTAAGAATCATCCTAGTGCCGCAGGCTTTCACTTCTATTCAGAAGAGGACCACACCACTCTGCAGTTTCCTGCGATGGTAGTCGATCCTCTTGATGGAACCCTCGAGCTCATCGCGGGTCGTCCAGAATGTGCGGTTAGTGTCGCGTGGTTGCCGACGCCTGATCTCTCGCAAGGTTTTGCTGTTGTCTTCAATCCTTTCACGGGATTTTCACTCACAAGCGCTGATCGTGCTCCATGGAAAGCGAAAGCCAATGTGGATGAACCCATTGGCATGATCTCTCGGACTGAATGGGCGAAGGGTCTTTATCAAGACAAATCTGCGCATCTTATTCCACGCGGTAGCATAGCATTCAAGTTAGCGCTGTTGGCTTCGGGGACGTGTGATTACGTGGTGAGTATGCGACCGAAAAACATTTGGGATATCGCTGCCGGAACCATGCTTTGTCAGCAGCGTGGAATCGAGATGTGGTCGGGCGGAAAAAAAATCGAACGCCTCGATCAAGCGCTCTATGATTTTCCTCTTATTTGGGCCCAGCCGGAACTCATCGCGACTTTGCGCGCGCAGTTTTAGTTCGCGACGGGCAGAGATCAATCAAGACACATAGATCACACTGCGGGCGTCGAGCGATGCACACGCGACGGCCCAGAAAAATGAAGAGATGACTTAGCATTCCCCAGTCTTTCTGTGGGAAAAGCTTCATGAGGTCTTGCTCAATTTTCTCCGGGGTCTCTTCTTTGGTAATTTTTAGCAATCCACTGATGCGCATGACGTGCGTATCAACCACAACACCATGATTGATGTTAAATGCATTGCTCAGTACTACGTTCGCAGTCTTTCGCCCGACTCCTGGAAGGGCGGAGAGTTCTTCAATGGTTTGCGGGACAATTCCACCGTGAACCGTAACTATTTTTAGTGCACAGGCGATGATGTTCTTCGCCTTGTTTTTATAAAATCCCGTCGAGTGAATGATCTTTTCCACGTCCTCTTGCTTTGCCTTGGCGAGCTTTTCGGGAGTGGGGTAGGCCTTAAAAAGGACCGGGGTAACCATGTTTACCCGCACATCGGTACACTGGGCCGAGAGGGCCGTGGCGACAACGAGTTGGAAGGGACCGTCATGGTTGAGTTCGCAGTGAGCATCGGGAAATTCGGTGGCTAAACGACGATAAATCTCGGTCGCTTTTTCCTGCTTTTTCATAGTCATTTCCCTTGGGGTTGCCAAAGTTCCAGGGCGTCTGGCATGTTCGCCCCATGTTTAAAGTGAAAGACCATTATTACAACAAAGCGAAGGACGAGAAATACTTCGCGCGTTCGATTTATAAGCTCGAAGAGATCGATCAACGCTTTAAGGTACTGAAAAAGGGTGACCTGGTCGTTGACCTGGGTTATTTCCCCGGTTCTTGGGCCCAGTATACCGCCCCGAAGGTCGGTCCCGAGGGACGAGTCATCGGGATTGATATTCAGCCCGTGAACAAGAAAATGCAATTGCCCAACGTCACGCTCTTTGAAAAAGATATTTTCACACTGACAGGTCCCGGCGATCTCGGTGCGGACCGTGCGTTTGATGTGGTTCTCTCTGATATGGCACCAAGTACAACAGGTATTAAGACGGTTGATCAGGCCCGTAGCCTAGACTTGATCGAATCAGTATTTGGCTTGCTGCCTATCCTGCTTCGCTCTCAGGGGAATTTTGTGATTAAGGTTTTTGATAGTCACGATGCTCAGGTGTTCCTCAAGGCCCAAAAAAATCGCTTCAATGATTTTCAGTTCTTGAAGCCAAAATCGACTCGTTCGATTTCCAAAGAATTTTTTGTCATTGGTAAGGGTTTCAAGGCATAATTGTTAGTAATGAAAGTATCAAAAAAGCGGATCATTGGATGGCCGCTCATGCTTGTCGCAACGTTCGGATTATCGTTTGCGGCCGGAGCCAATCCTCTAGATCTTTTTAGAAAGTTTCCCCTGATCGGAAAGTCCTTTGATGTGGAGAAACTCAAAGCGGAGTTTCATAAGCATTTTTACGACACAGGGACACTGCCACCTCAGCTGAAGGTGGATGGTGATGAGTATCGTCTCACCTACAGTGTTCGGCCTGAGCTCGAGGAAGCTGTACTTCAAATTCTTCGTAAATATCGGCCCGATTTTATTTCTGCCGTAGTGGTTGATAATAACAACGGGCGGGTGTTGGCGGCCCTCGATATGGCGCGCGGTGAAGATCGCCCGCATCGTTTGGCGACTTTTGCTCCAACCCACCCAGCAGCGAGCATCTTCAAAATTGTGACCGCCGCTGATCTGCTAGAAAACACGCATGTTGGTAACAACACTCAGTTTCAATTTGCAGGCCGCTCAACCACGCTCTATAAATACCAGCTCAAGCAAAGTGGGGGACGCTGGTCTCGCAAGACGGATTTTGAGCATGCTTTCGCAAAATCCAACAATGTCATCTTCGGCAAAGCCGCGCTGGATAATCTTTCGCCGTCTGGGCTTAAGCGCATGGCGGAGAAGTTTGGCTTTAATAAAGAAGTGCTCTCTTTCGGCCAAGCTAAGAATTCAATCTTTCCGATGGCGATGGATCAGTACAATCTTGCGGAACTCGCTTCAGGGCTGAACGTCAGCACCATGATCAGTCCGGTGCACGGTGCGATGATCGCTAGCGTCATTGCCAACAATGGCATCATGAAAAAACCGACGCTTCTCAATCGTGTTGAGGACAAAGATGGCAATGTGATGTGGGAATCTACTCCACAGCAAGAGATGGTCATTGCTCCTGATACGGCGGCGGATCTTCGCCGTATGATGATAGCTACCGTTGAAGAGGGAACGGCCCGTAAGCCCTTTCGCCGACTGCCTGCCTCGCTACAATCACTGGAGATCGCTGGTAAGACCGGATCCATTACGGGTGGCCTTCCTTACGGGAAACGCGACTGGTTTGTGGCCTACGCACGTGACCCGGGGCGTCCGGATGATCGCGGTGTATCTCTCTGTGTCATGATCGTGAATAAGAAACGGTGGTACGTTAAGTCCACTCAAGTGGCCCGCGAAATTCTAGAATTGATCTGGGGTCAGTCGCGCCATTCGTCGAATCTGAGAAGGATTATATGGAAGAACAGAACGTAAGCAATCCTGAAACTACTAACGTAGAAGCTCCTAAACCAAGCCGCAAAGAAAAGTTCGTGAAAGAAGCGAAGTCTTTCACCTTCATTATCTTCTCCGTGCTTTTGTTCCGTTCGGTGCTTTTCGAGCCGTTCAAAATTCCTTCGGGATCGATGATCCCCACTCTTCTGATCGGTGACTTTATCCTGGTGAACAAGTTTAGCTACGGCTTCAAAGTTCCGTTCAGCGACTGGTTCTCCGACCCAACCTACGTCACGGGCCCGGACTACCCTAAGCGCGGCGACGTCGTGGTCTTCAAGTATCCACAAGATCCCGCATTGAACTACATCAAGCGGATCGTGGGTCTTCCTGGTGACACGGTTGAGGTGATCGATAAAGTTGTCTACGTGAATGGGCAGCCGCTTTCCATGAAGGACATCGACGGTAAAGCTCAGATCGAAGACATGGATGAGAAATACAAACGCTATAACTTCAAGTTTTCGGAGACTAAGACGGGTGAGCACACTCACGTCACTCAGATCGACATTGATAACATCTACAACTCAAGTCATCCCCGCCAAACCGTTCCAAACGGGCACTATTTTGTGATGGGCGATAACCGCGATTTCTCAGCTGATTCACGCTCTTGGGGCTTTGTACCCTTTGGGCATATCAAGGGTCGCGCGATCGCGATCTGGTTCTCTCTCGCATTTCCTTGGCCTTGGGGCGGGGATGAGCAGGAAGCGTTTGCCTTCCGCCCTTGGCGGATCGGCAAGTTGATTGATTAGTCTTTAAGTCGAATCTCAGTTTCACCGTCGTTCCCGGTTTCGGGAACGTCCCATTTGAATTCTTTGCTGCGACCAATATGTCCACGCAACCATGCCTTGAGCACGCCATCACCATGGCCATGAACCACGTTTAGAACTGGCGTATCTCCAGCCAGGAGGTCGCCCAAGCCTTTCTCAACGGAATGCTGAAACTCTTCCAATCTCATGCCGCGGCAATCGAGCATGAAGGAGCGCTCTTCCTCGCGAATGACGTTGATACGGATTTGCTGAAATGAATTTACAGTGGTGGTGCCTTTCTTGAAAGTATTCAGCGGAACTGTAACGGTCAGCGCTCCCTTGCTCACGACGGCCTGTCTTTTACGCCAATCAATGCTCTTGAGCTGTACTTCTTTCTTCAAGAACGTGTTGTAGTAGACGTTCTCTGGGCGAAGCATGTGCACAGGAAGAATATCAGCTTCGTTGTTGTCGCCGTCAGCATCGTTTTCAGCGGGAGCGTCACCAAATTCCTTTTCGAGTGTTCGTTTGAGATCGCTGAGTTTATCTTCGGCACGACGTGAGCGCTGGATTTCACCCGACTTTGACTGCTCGAAAACCTCCATCGCACTCTTCGTGATTTGGTCGATGCGGTCTTTGGCACGTGTGATCTCGTCGTTCATGCGTAGTTTCATAATGCCTTCGAGAGACTTCTCTCTGTTCATTAGATCACGCTCTTTCATTCGGTTCGCCAAAAGAAGTTCATCGAGTTCGCGTCCCTTGAGAGAAACCTGCTGGACAAGCTTCTCGTAGTTCACCTGTTTTTTGTCGAGTAAACCGCGGGCTTCTTCACCGATGAGCTTTCCGTAGGGATTCGCTTCCGCAAGTCTTTCGAAGATCTCCACCGCCATGGATTGACCCGGAACTCCTTGGTAGAAGCGATAGTTTGGTTTCATTTCTGTCACGTCAAATCCCATCGAGCCCGACAGTACAGTCGGTCTTTCGCCGGCGAGATTTTTCAAGAGCTGGTGATGGGTCGAAAGAATAAAATGAGTTTGCTTGCGAAGATTGAAATTATCTATCATCGAAAGCGCCAGAGCTGAGGCTTCATCAGAGGCTGTCGAATTAAATATTTCATCGATTAGGATAAGGTTGTGCCCTTGCAGTCTCTCAGAGAGAGCGAGATAAGACATCACTTCGCCCGAGAATGAACTAAGGCCCGCACCGATATCCTGCAAGTCGTTGGCGAGAAAAAACAGTGTCTGATACGGGTAGAGTTCCGCGTGCAGGGCCGGAACAAATAACCCCCGGAGATACAGCTGATAGGAGATGGCGATCGCTTTGATGAGCGCGGTTTTTCCCCCGGTATTAGGTCCAGAAATCACCAAGGCCGTGTGAACAGAATCAATGTAGACATCGTTCTTCACGGGATTTTTTATGAGCGGATGGAAGATATCGTGAAAAGCAAAGCCGGCGCGGTCGCGAATTTTAGGACGCGAGAAACTCATCGCCAGACAGAAGCGAGACTTTCCAAGATATTCATCGAAGGTGAGCAAAGCATCGATGGCTTCGGCAGCTTCTTCGGCAAGAGCCACAAGGCGTTGATGAAAATTGGTTTCAATCTGATAGGTGATTTCTTTGATTTTCGAAAGAGTCTCAAGGCGCTTGAGGGCTAAATCACGACAGCCATGGGGCTCAACAAATAGCGTCTGACCCGATTCCGAACGAGAAATGATCAGGCCTAGCCCTGTGCGATGTGAGTCCGTTCTCACAGGTAAAACATAGCGTTCGTCCAACACATCAAACCCGTCATACTGAAGAAGATTTCTCCACTCATCTGAGCGGATGAGTTCCTGAACTAAACGACGCAAGCGTTCTTCTTGTTCGTAAAGATGATTTGTGAGGAGTTGGAGCTCCGGATGGCGTGTGTAGTCAATCTCGCCGTCTTTGCTGATGAGATAGCGAAACTCTTTGATGAATTTTGTGACTTCTGCTTTTTGCAACTGAGGAATGAGCGCCGTTACCGGATTAAGTGTATGGCGCGAGCTTGATTTCGCGAGATGCAGTCCTGCTTCCCAGGCAAGAACAAGACGATTTTGATCTCGGATTCCTAAGAAACCCGCCTTGCTGATGTGTCCCGTAAGATCGGGCAAAGCAACCTGCGGATCCAAGGGTGCCAGGAGTGAACTGAAAGTATGAGCATATTCGTCAATTAAGTACTCTTGAAAAAACTGCAGACGGTCAAAGGATGTTTCAATCGCACGTGCCGACCAAGCTAAATCATCCGTGGCGAGTCGTTCTTTGTTACAATCAAAAAAGAAGAACCCCGTGATTTTTTCAACCACTTGAGGCCACTCGGGAATTTTGAATGTGAGATTTTCTGACTCAGCCATGGTGATTTAATGATAGCACGCTATTCCCAAATCCAACAGCAAGTGACGGCCCTTGCCGCGAGTTTGTCGCGCCCTGGACATGTGCAAAAGATGTATTCCACCTCACGCTATTTGTGCTTACAGGTTCGTGTTGGCGGCAAAAATCTCAGTCTTTACCTCGGACGCGGTGGAGGTCACGAAGGGATGTGGCTTGGGGACAAGATTCCGACCTCTTTTTTGCGTCTTCGCGATCGCTGGCTTGAATGGTGCCGCAAGAATTTTTCTAGTTCACTTCTTCTTGCTGTTACCATGGATCCCCGTGATCGAGGGGTCGCTTTTGAAATGCAAAAGGGTGGGGAAAGACAGACTTTTCATGTGGCATGGCTAGGGCGAAATTGCTATTTCGCTTGTTTTGACCATGCAACAAACAAATGGTTTACCAGTTGGAAAGGCAGCTTTGAAGGCGTTGCAGGTTTCGAAATTTTTGACGAAATTGGTCGCAAGTCATTCAATGATGTAGCGCCACCAGCACCACTCACTCCGATTGAAGATCTTCTAAAAGAAGAGGATGTTCATGCGCGTAAAGGTGCTGTTCCAAAGCAAAAGCTCAAATCTCTTCGCACAAAAATCAGCCGTATTAAAGAAGATCTGGCTCGTATTGCCCAATGGGAAGACTTTCAAAACTGGCTTTCATCGCTCGATCCAATGTCTCTCGAACCCTTAGAAAAGATTCAGCACGGAGACCTCTCCTACAAGTTTCCAAAGGGCCTCTCGACTTGGCAGAAACGGGATTGGGCTTTCGGTCAAATCAAAAGATTACGTAGTGTCGAAAGTCTTCAGCAGGGGCGATTAAGAGAAAGCGAGCAGCTTTTATCGGAGATGGAAGCGGGCAAAGAAATTACTGAGAATCCCCTACGGCCCCAAGGCCCAGTCTGGAAAAATGTTTCTCCTTCTCAACCGACAATCAGTACCAGCGATGGCGATTACTCTGTGCATGCTCTCGAGGGATTTAAGGTTGGTGTAGGGGCAAGCGCGCAAGGAAATGATCAGATGCGCAAGCTTTGGGCCAAATCTGAAGACTGGTGGCTTCATGCTTCGGCCGGGCCAAGTGCTCATGCGATTATCAAACTTCCACAAGAGGGCATCCCCACTCCAGCTCAATTGACGATGGCCGCCCGCCTCTTAGCAAAACGATCAAGAATTAGTGCAACACAGTTAGAAATAATTACGACACAAGTTAAGAACGTTCGGGGTGTGACTGGAAAGCCAGGGATGGTAACATATAAAAAGCCTAAAATTTTGCTATGTGATTTGTCTGATGGAGTAACTGAATGAGTTTGAAATTTCTTTGTTTGGTGGTGACCTTTTCTCTGTCTTTGTCAGCCTTCGCGCAAGATGCCGTTGGCTATCTTCAAAAAGCAGATGAAGTTTCTCACAACCCCAAGCTTCGCGGACTCAAGGATCTCGTAGTTGATCTGGTAAGTCCTCAGATGACTAAACAACTTAACGATCAAAAAATCTTTGGCAATATTCGGGAAGTGAGCTTTCGCATCTTTTGGACTGCTCAACCAGAACGGATTGCGATTGAAGTGATTGGCTTGCCAGAAGGTTTTCGTGAAATTAAAGAAGAACTTAAGGCCGTCATGATTGGCCGTCTGGAGAATATTATCCCGCTACCACTTGATAAAAAACTGCAAGGCTACAAGTTTAGAACTGATGCGAAGAAACCACGCACAGTTATCGCAACAGACACTTCGACTCTACGACCGATTCCTGAATACGAACTTGTGTTTGATGCTGACGGAAAGCTCGCTTCCATGGTCGCAAAAAAACCGGTTGGTCTTATCACAACAACCTTCACGTGGCTGAAAGCTCCTTGGAGTGAACCCAAGTTTTATGTCACTCGAACCACGACGCGCTCTGAAGAAGGCCCGCAATTAACCGAGACGGAAACCGACACATCTTGGCAAACAATTTCTGGCATAGGGTTTCCAGCGGCAGTGAAAACAAAAATCAAACAGACGCTCAAGCAACCAGGCAGTCCAAATAGGCCTATTGAAAGATCGGTTGATGAAACTCTGTTGTTTAAGAATTACAAGGTCAACGCAGGTGAAGCCATGAAATGGTTTCTCGGTCATAGCACAGCAGCTCCCTAGCTAGGTAGATCATGTTCAAATCATTAGAGATCAAAAAAAGTGGCCTCGAGAAACTCAAGGGTGAGCACGGTGAGCTCTTTAAGTCTGACGTAGAGGGACAGGTCAAATCGCTCACTCCTGGTGAGTGGATATTGTTACGAGATCCACATCAGAAGCGAATTTTTTTGGGTTTTGCTAATCCACTGATTGAAGATCGTCTTCCCGCAATTCAAATTCTCGTGCGTCTCAAGAAAGCTCCCACGCCCGAAGTGGTTGAAGAATACATTCTCGCCCAGCTTGAAACTGCCTGGAGTAAACGCCAGGCCTTTGCAGATTATGCGCACGGTTGCCGGGTGATCTATGGCCAAGCCGATGGCTTGCCGGGTCTGATTGTTGATACGTATGAGGACTGTGCTTTGATCCAAATCAATTCTGCCGGTATGGATCGTTGGCGCGCTTTTGTTCGCGAGAAACTGGAAGGCATCCTGGGCCGCCCCTGCTTCTTTCTTGATAATCCAACTCAGAGAAGTCGGGAGGTGCTCCCTCATCACCGCGAAGCCCTGCCCTTCGAATCGTTGAATGTAAAAGAAAATGGATTTCGCTATCAGATACCTGCCAATAATCTACAAAAGATTGGTTGGTACTATGATCATCGAGAGAATCGTCGAAAATTCGAAAGTGCACTTCAGAGGTGGGTCGGTGCCAAAGATGAAGGTGTAGATCTCTTCTGCTACGGCGGAGCCTGGGGATTACACGCCTTGCGTGGTGGCACGAAGCACATGGATTTCGTAGATCAAGCACCGCTTGAGTCTATGGTTGAAGGTCATCTTTCACTCAATGATTTCAAAACCCAAGGTCAGTTTTATCGTAGTGACGTTTTTGATTGGTTAGACAAAAGAATCTCAGAAAAAAAACTCTATGATGTTGTGATCAGCGATCCACCGGCGTTCGCCAAGACACCCAAGGAACGCACCAGTGCCCTCGAGGGCTATCGGAAACTCCATCGCAAAGTTATTAAGATCTCGCGGAAAAATGCTCTTATCGCTTTTGCCTCGTGCACTCATTATGTTGAGCATGAAGCCTTCGTAGAAACAATTGTTCATGCGGCCTACAATGAAAATCGTCGAATCCAGATCCTGGAGTTTGGCATGCAGGGATGGGATCACCCCGTACGCAGCCTCGATGATCGCTCAAATTATATTAAATACACCCTTGTTCGGGTGGAGTGAGGATAAATGTCGAATTTACAGAAAGTTCAGCAGATTTTAACTGAGGCTAAGAAAGTCGTGTTTGGGCAAGACGATATGCTTGAAGCCATTCTTGCGGCCTTGGTTTGTGAAGGTCACGTGCTCATTGAAGGCATGCCGGGCCTTGGGAAAACAATGAGTGTCTCAGTGATGAGTCGGCTTTGCGATCTACAGTTCCAGAGACTTCAATTCACTCCAGACCTTCTACCGTCGGATCTTGTCGGTACTCTTATTTATAATCAAGCCAAGCAAGAATTCACAACCAAGTTTGGTCCTTTGTTCTCGCAGATCGTTCTTGCTGATGAAATCAACCGTTCTCCGGCAAAGGTTCAATCAGCTCTCCTCGAAGCGATGGCAGAGAAACAAGTTACCATTGGCGACAAGACCCACAAGCTTCCAACTCCGTTTGTGGTGTTGGCGACGCAAAACCCGATTGAGCAAGAAGGAACCTATAATCTACCCGAGGCTCAGTTAGATCGCTTCATGATGAAAGTTCATGTGGATTACCCTGATTATGAAGCCGAGAAATCGATTCTCCAAATGAAGTACGAAACACTCGAACTTCGTCCGATTCTTCATCAACAAGATTTCGCAAGTATTAAAGCAGAAGTTGAGCGTGTTTTCGTTGATGAGAAAATCAAAGATGTCATCGTTCGGATGGTTCACGCGACTCGCCCAGGTACCCGTTGGTTTGAAAAAAAGCGCGAAGGAATTATCGTCGCTGGGGCATCGCCACGTGCCAGCATCTGGCTCTATAAACTCGCTCGTTTCCGTGCATTCATGGAAGGGAAGGACTTCGTCACCCCGGAGCACGTTCTTTCGGTCGTGCCCGCTGTTCTTGGTCATCGCGTGATTCCTAGTTACGAAGCCGTTCTTGATAAAACGAATATGCGACAACTGGTAAAAGACGTTGCCCTCTCGGCCTTGTGATTTATGGATATAAAAGAAATTGAAAGAGTCGTCGCCTCGGTCCAGCATGCTGTGTTTCGTAATGCGAACAGCATGTCGGCCGGTGCTTTGCGCTCGCGGTTTCGCGGGGCAGGTCTTCAATTTCGAGAACATCAAATCTACACGCACGGTGATGATGTTCGTTTCATCGACTGGAAAGTATCAGCGAGGACATCGCACGTTCACCTAAAAACATTCGAAGAAGATCGAAACGTCGAAATCTGTGTTGTGTTAGATATTGGTCCCTCGTCGTTTTATGGCTCCAAGGGAGTCACGAAACTTCAGATGGCACTCGAGATTACGGCCCTGCTCTACTTATTGGCCCAAGAAACCCATGACCAGATCAGGGTAGTCATTCTTCACAATTCACAGAGAACAGAGTTGCCTCCCAAAAAAGGGCGTGAAGGCCTCATCCTCTTTATTTCCCAACTCGAGAAGCTCGATTTTCTCAAAGATGACGGAAAAACAAATTTACTGAAGCAATATAAGCTCAAAGACAACGATGCCGTCTTTGTTGAGAATGAACTCAAAAAGCAATTAGCCCGCAAAAAAGAAATCGTCTATTTGGGCGACATGGGAAATCTTCCTGAGAAAGGCGAATTTTCACGTCTTGTTCAGGACTCACGCTTCCATGGCATACGTCTGCTTTCGCCCATCGATATCTCCCCGCTTAAATTTTCTTTCTCAACCTCAAGGGGCCGTCTCGCCGGTCTGGGCTCGCCCAGAACAGTGGGGGGATTAATAAAACGATTCCCTACGATTACGAGCGATGAGCGTTATCTCGAACTCTTCCTCAGGAGAATTCGATGAAACTAATCGCACTCATTTTACTTTCTTTAATGTCTCTTCAGAGTTGGGGACAGATCGAAATCACCCCCATCGATCCTGGGGTGACGGTCTTTCCTGGAGATGTCGTAGAAGCCAAAATTCAAATCCTTGACGATTCACTAGTGAACAGTCTTCGCCCTGCTCAAATTCGTAAATGGGGCGATCCCCAAATCTTTCTATTCATGACTCTTACTCCATGGCAAAAAGATTCATCGGGTTGGCATATCCAAAGCAAGATTGTGCTCGGACCGACGTTTACTGCTGATAGGACCTATACATTTCAGGTCAAGGACCAAAGTCTGGAGGTTCGTTTCAAGGGTTGGATGTGGAATCCCCAGGGCCAACAACTTGATCCGAAGTATGAC
>JAIXOY010000089.1 GCA_027486525.1 Pseudomonadota bacterium | reverse complement strand
TGTTGGCGTCATCCAGTGGGCCGAAACACACACGATGCCTTTGGGCGTAGGAAGATCCAGCGCCAGTTGCGCTAGATGACGGGTCCATGGGTTACTCTCGAGAGCATTCATGGGAGAGCCGTGGCCAATGAAGAGAACAGGCATCCGCTTTTTCATAGACTCATCATCGTCGCAAACCGATTGTTTCAGAAGTAGACAGTATCGGGCATCTGTGTTGCAATTTTAGCAACAATAGGATTTTTATGCGTGATATCGACCTCAACCGACTCTTGGTGTTTAAAGTGGTGGTGCTGACGGGGAGCTTTTCCAAGGCGGGCCAGCAGATGCGCATGCCCAAGTCGCGCGTGAGTCGGCAGATCGCAGCCCTTGAGCGCGAAATGGGGATGCCGCTCATTTACCGCACCACTCGTTCATTTCAACTCACGCAAGCAGGGAAGGACCTTTTTCAACGTGCATTGCCGGCCTTGAATGATCTTGAGGGAGTTCTGCAAAACATCGGTGACTCAAAAGCTGAGATGCAGGGACCGATTCGTTTCACGGTGCCTGAAGACGTCGGTGTTGAATTGATGGCCGGTCTTTGCCATGAGTTCAATCTTGCTCATCCACGAGTACAAATTGATTTACTCGTAGATAACCGCTCGATCGATCTGGTGAAAGAGGGCATTGATCTCGCACTTCGGATCGGCAAAGTGAAAGACAGCTCACTCACCGGAAAAAAAGTCGGTGAGGTGCGCCTGGAACTCTACGCCGGCCCTGCACTTTTTCAACGACACGCGCGGCCGCAAAAAATCGAAGAGCTCTCCTCACTGCCTTTCATGTCTTTCTTTGGTGCCGAGCCGCAGAACTTGAAACTCAAAGGGCCCAAGAGCACCTGCCAACTCAAAACGAAGCCGGCCTTCAGTTGCAATAATTTTTTCGTGCTCAAGAAGATGGCCATCAGTGGCAACGGCTACGCGCTTTTGCCATCCTATATTGTGAGAGAAGAAGTCGTGCGGGGGGACCTGGTGCCGCTGTTTAAAGATTGGCGCTACGAAGAAGTTCCCGTGCAACTCTTGTACCCTCAGCAAAAAAATATGCCGCCGCGCTTGCGTACATTCATTGATTTCATGGCCCGTCGTTTGGGGGAGAAGCTCCTATGAAAATTCTGGTGAGCGGCTTTGAACCGTTTGATGGGGACAGTGCTAACCCATCGGGTGAATTGCTGACCTGGTTGCTGACTCGCGAACTTCCTTTTGAATTGGTGACGGTGCTGTTGCCAGTGACGTTCGATGGGGCGTTTAAAGCCCTCAAGCAAACAATAGAGTTGGTGAAGCCCGATGTGGTGGTGGCGACTGGGCTTGCGAAGAATCGCAGCGAGATCACCGTTGAGCGCATCGGGATCAATTGGGTTGATGCGCGTATTCCCGATAATGCGGGCATTACTTTGAGTGCGCAAAAAATTGTGAACAACGGACCTGATGGAATTTTCTCTCGGTTACCTTTGATGGAAATGATCGAGGCTTCACGGGCCGCGGGTGTTCCAGCCAAGCTTTCAACCAGTCCAGGAGAGTATGTCTGCAATCATGTGCTCTATTTATTGCTGCAGGAGTTTCCACAGCTTTCTGCGGGTTTTATTCATCTACCCTTGAATCCGAATTTCCAGGGCGTTGAGGAAATGTTGAAAGTGTGCTACAGTCAACCCATCATGAATCACTAAGCCCACCGACACATCTGATCCCATCACCATTCTCTGTCCTGGAGGTTGCCCATGTTTGGCAGCTTCAAACGTTTCCTGCAGGCGTGGGCGCTTGTATGGGCGTGGCAATGGCCACGGGCCCATGAGCGTGAACTCACACCGCAAGCATCAATCACTCGTGAGTGGAAATCTCGTCGTAAGAAGAGGCTGCTGCGTCAGCGTAAGCAGATCGCTTTTCGGCATCCGCCACGTAAACTCATTCAAAGAGGGGGCTATGGTGGAACTCGAGCGCGCGATGCTCGCTTTAGCAATCAACGCGCGCTGAGAAGGATGTATCGAAATGACTAATTACTTACGACGGTCACCGGACATGCGCAGAATGAACAGGAACAAGTTCACGAAGTCGAGATAGAGCGTCAGCGCACCCATGATGGCGCCTTTCTGGTAGTTTTCGCCGTCGCGCTCTGACGGGGCCATGTTTTTGATCTTCTGTGTGTCGTAGGCGGTAAGACCCGCAAACACCAGGATGCCCACGAGGCCATAAACTTTGCTGGCCGTGGTGCCCATCATGCTCGGAAAGAACATGCTCAAAAGAGCAAAACCGAAGAGGCCGAACATGCCCATGGTGCAGAACGAGCCAACGGGACCAAGGTCACGCTTGGTGAAAAATCCAAACGCACTGAGGCCTGCGAAGGCAGCGGTGGAAGTGAAAAACGCGCTCTGGATGCTTTCTGCCGTATAGATCAAAGAGATGATCGAAAGAGTGGCTCCGTTTATACCAGCATAGAAAATGAACATGGAGGTCGCCATGGCCGCGCTCATGCGGTTGATGCCGGCCGACAACCAGATCACCAACCCGAATTCTGCGATGATCAATCCGTAGAATAGGATCTTGTTTTGAACAATCGTCAGGAGGACTTGTTCGTTGGTGCTGACATAGGCAGCGACAGCGGCCGTGACCAAGATTCCCAAGGTCATCCACATGTACACTTTCGACATGTACTGAGATGTCGCCATGGCGGCCGTAGGACTTTGATAGGTGGGTTGCATGTGACCTCGCTTTGTTTCAATTATGGTAGCTAACTTCCCACTATTTGACGCATGATTTCTTCGCAGCGGCGGTGAAACCCGTGTTTTAGGGCCGCAGCCAAGCACGAGCAATTGTTAGACTTTGGTCTTTCTCAAGACTCCACTCACCGACGAACGGTGAATTTTCTAACTCGAATTGCTTCTCGCGAATGATGATTCGATTAAGCCAGATGTCTGTTTGCGCTAGTGTGGGGAGTGCTTTGAAAGCGGCTTCTTTTAAGGTCCACAACTCGAGATCATTCAGCTGGATGTCTTGCTTATGCGCAAGACGTGCTTTTACCTGCGGTGGAACTTTGCGATTTGAAAGCTCCACATCAACTCCAAGACCCCGCACCTGCGCCGCTGGCATCAACCATGCCCCGGCGACTTCTCTGCTATGAGTGAGAGAAAAACGCCACGCAGGGAGATGGGCCACTTCGTGGTGATTTTTGAAAACAGCTTGCGTGGGATTTAAAGCAATACCGTGTTTCTCAAAACACAAAGCCAGGCACATGCGCGCCAGGGCCCATTCTCTTTGGCGATTGGCATGCACATCAGACATGCGCTCGCGGGCGACTTGATGCCACTGATCGCGGGTCGCCACGGGAGCGCTGTCCCACGTGAGTGTGATCAGATCACTCAATGCAGCTCTCCTTCGGAAATGCTCGCGCCCTTGGCCTTGCGAATGACTTTAAGCACGCGGCCGTTTTCTAGCACGACCACGTTCGTGGCCAGTCGCAAGGTTTCGAGTCGGTGAGCGATAAACAGAGTCGTGCGGCCTTCAAAGAGTTCATGCACATGCAACAGCCACTGCTCTTCGCTGAGTTGGTCTAAGTTGGCGGTGGCCTCATCAAACACCAGCAAGCGAGGGTCTTGTAAAAGTGTGCGACACAAAAGCATCAATTGCTTTTCACCTTGAGAAAGAGGGAGCGTCTCGGCCTTCACCAGCATTTCCAGTCCACCGGGGAGTTGCTTAATCTTTTCATCCAGGCCCACGCGCTTGAGTCGCTCAAAGATTTGCTCGTCGCTGATGTCATCGCGCCACAGGCGGAGGTTTTCCCGCAGGGTATCGGTGAACAAGAACAGATCCTGCGACACGTGGCCCACCCAGCGTGAGCGGCGCTCTGGAGAGAGTGTGAGGAGGTCTTCATCGCCCCAGAGAATTTTCCCCGCTTGCAATGGATAAAGCCCGAGCATCAAGTGGGCGAGAGTTGTTTTACCTGATCCGGTGCGACCGACCAGTGCCGTCACTTCGCCTTCGGGCAATTCGAGATTCAAGTCCTCGTAGATCACGCGGTCCGAGCGATAGCCGAAGCGAATGTGCTCAAACCGAATCGCTCCGTGAGGAGCTGGACCTGCTTCTTCATCCATGCGTGATTGATCTCGAATGGGGGCCGGAAGGAAGGCGCGCAGTCGCTTCGCGGAACCGAGCGCGGTGACGAGTGTGTTTAATTTTTCTGAGATATCAAAGAACGGACCAAAAATCAGACCCACGTAGGTGCAGCTGGCGATGAACTCACCGATGGTCATGGTCTTTTCACGGAGCTGATGAACGCCCATCAGGATCACGCAGGTGTAGGTGATCCCCATCACGAGAACGTGGGTGGAAGAAAAGCTTCCCCAAGTGATGATCTGCCGGGTGTTGATCTGGGCGAAGACGTTTTGCAGGCGCGCATGCCGGCGGGCCCACTTAAACGCAAACGGCTGAGAGTGCAACACACCCAAGTTGTTCATGGTATCGGCAGCGTGCGAAGAGAGACGTGAAAGCACGTTCCGCTGTTCACGGCCCCAGCGCATCTGCGCCTGAGACACGTTCATCATGAAGATGCCCATGGGAATGAGGGCCGCAAAAATGATCAAAGCTGATGGGACCGAGAGGGTCAGCATGACAATCGCGCAGCCAATGATGAGGGCAATGTCACTGCCGACGGTGAAAAAACTCGCAGTAAAAAACGAAGAGAGATTGGAGACGTCGTTGACGCAACGACTGATGAGGCGACCCGATGAGTTCTTATCAAAGAATGACAGAGGGAAGGAGCCGAGTTGGTGAAAAACATCGTTGCGCAACTGTTTGGTCATGCGCTGGCCTGCGCGCGTCACCATCCATTTGTAAGTGAGGTCTGCGACGATTTTGAGGAGCATCAGTCCACCAAGCAGGCCTGCCCACGGAAGGAACGACGCCGTTTTATGGAGCAGTACATCGTCGACGATTTTAGCGACGATGCGTGGAACGGCGATGGCCGTAAGGGTGGCGAACAGGAAAAGGAAAAATGAAACAATCAGACGAGCGCGATAAGGTTTGATCCAGGGCCAAACCCACACCGCATCCGCCACGGCGCCATCCCACTCGCTGGCACGGGTGAACTGTAAGCTGAAAGGGTGGAAGTAGTAGCGACGTTCTTCTTCGTCTTGCAGGATTAGGGGGTCCATGACTTCTCCTTTTCTGCTTTGAGAACATCTTCTTCATGTTTTAAAAGTGAAGCGAAGAGCACGTGGTCACGCTTAATCTCATCATAACTTCCGGAGCGCACCACGCGGCCTTCTTCTAAAACCAAAATCCGATCGAAGTCTTTGAGTGAACTCAACCGGTGCGTGGCCAGCACGAGAATGGCACTGGGGTCGAGACGGCGCAGGGCCGCGATGACATTTCGTTCTGTCGCTGGATCAAGTGCACTGATGGCGTCATCCCACAGATAGAGGCGTGCACCCGAATGAAAAGAGCGGGCGATGAGAGTGCGTTGCTTTTGCCCGCCAGAAAGATTGAGGCCTTTTTCGCCGACCATGGTGGAGAGCCCTTCTGGGAAAAGCGCAATGTCACTGGCGAGATCGGCTTTCTCAAGGGCCGCCCATAAGCGCCCAGGTTCTAAGGGATGGTGCGGAGAAATATTCATCGCGAGAGATTTACTAAAAATTTGTGGCGTCTGCGGGATGTAGGAGAGCTGGTGCCACAGTGTGCGACGGTTCAACTCATGGTAAGAGATGTCATCAAAGGTGAAGCGCGCGAAGCTCAGTGCGTTGGGTTCCCAGAGCCCTGCCAAACATTGCAGGAGCACCGTCTTCCCGCTGCCCACACCACCGACGAGAGCGATGTGCTCGCCATTTTTCAGTGCAAGATCCACTTCGTGGATGAGCGTTTTCTGATCCGGCGTGCGCGCGGATAAACGTTCGAGACGGATTTCACGCAAAGGAGACTCGAGTTCGCGCGGTCCCTGGGTTTTCGGCGGAAGAGAATCGAGCGTGTGAAACCGCTTCGCTCCGGCGTGGGCCTGCTGATAAAGATTCATCAAGTGGCTCACGGCCATGAGGGGCCAGAGCAATTTATCCAGCAACTGGAGAGAAACGGTGAGTGTGCCGAGGCCCTGCGCCATCGGGCCCTGCCCTTGCCAAGCCAGCACCAGCACCGTGAGGTAACTAGATTGGATCACCGTTTGCAAAGTCCCATCGAGACCGAGTTCCCACTTGGCGATGCCTAATTGTTTTTTAAGTAAGCCACCGAGAAGCAGATCGTATTTCTGGCGGCGAAGTTCAATCAGTCCTTCGGTGCGAAAGAATCGTGCGCCCTGGGATTCTTCGTAAACATACTGAGAAAGATTTCCCAGCGTGTCTGACACAGAGGAGTAACCTTGCTCAAGAGGTTTGTGCACGACCAGCACGGCAAGCGTGAGTCCAACAAACGGAATCAACACCCACAAAGCACCCCAGCCCAAAATATAAAAGAGAGTGGCGGGGATGAAGACTAAGTAGGCGATGGAATCAAAGAGCACGAGAATTCCGGGCCCCATGAACATACGAATGTTGCTGATGTCCTGGGACAACGTACTAACCACGTCACCTATTTTGAGGCGCGAGGCGCGAGCGAAGTCGCCTTGCAGAAGTTTTTCGTAGGCCTCTTGTCTAATTTCGCGTTCGAGCGTGCGCGACGGCATCATGAGCAGGAAGCGCCACGCCAGTCGTAGAAGAGAAATGGACAGGTAACACCCAACCAAAGCGAGTGCGTAGGGGAGTATTTCTAGCTCTTGTGGCGCGCGTTGCACTTCGTCGGTCACGCTCTTCACTATGAGAGCGGGGAGCATGTCGATACCGTCGAGCAAAACGACGGCAAAGATCCCACCGGCATAGTGCCAAGGGCGACGACGGACCAGCCGTCCGACGAAAGTTAAAAAAGAAGGTGCTTGTGCCACGGGGCTTCCTGAGACGATTAGTCGAGAATGAGGCGAGAAAATATTTTTGCCGCCTACTGCGCATCTTGCACGCTTTAACCTTAAAATAGGTAGCATCAAGAAGTCTATCACCCCTTAAGGAGAAAGCTTATATATGGCCACGTCACTTCGAAACGAAGCGAAACTGAAAGCATACGGTCGTCAACCACGTAAATGTGAAGTGCCCGTGAATGAACAGGGTCGCTACTTGAAAGTCAGTCAGTACTACGGCGAAAACGTTTACAACTTTCACCTCTCTAAGAATCTTTCGCAAGAAGACAAAGAGAGCTTGAACCAAGTGCTTAACGGCAAACGCAACATCGACAAGCCGCTTGCAACGAAAGTCGCCAACTCTGTGATGGACTGGGCGATCTCGAAAGGCGCAACCCACTTCTGTCACTGGTTCCAACCATTGACGGGTGCGACGGCCGAGAAGCACGATGCCTTCTTGAGCTTTGATAACGATCGGCCATTGGAAGTTCTCTCGGCATCTCAGTTGATGCAAGGTGAGCCGGATGCGTCTTCATTCCCGAACGGTGGCTCTCGCGCAACCTTCGAAGCCCGCGGTTACACCACTTGGGATTTGACGTCTCCGATCTTCATCCGTGAGTCTGTGAACGGTAAGACACTCGTTATTCCTACCGCGTTCGTAAGTTACCACGGTGATGCGCTCGATACGAAGACTCCGCTCTTGCGCTCTGACTTGAAAGTGGCCGAAGAAGTGCAGAAGTTCTGTCACCTCGCTGGTGATAAAACGATCCAACGTGTGTTCACCACCTGCGGTGCTGAACAAGAATACTTCCTCATCGACAAAGCGTTCTTCTTCTCTCGCCAAGACTTGGTGATGACCGGTCGCGCGCTGATGGGCTCACTCTCATCTCGTAACCAACAGCTAGAAGATCACTACTTCGGGATGATCGAAGACCGCGTCCTTGCGTACATGCAAGAAGTGGAAATCGAACTCTACAAAATGGGCATTCCAGCGAAGACTCGTCACAACGAAGTGGCCCCAGGCCAATTCGAACTGGCGCCGATCTTCAAAGACGCCAACACCGCTGCTGACAGTAACCAGATGGTGATGACTGTTCTTCGTACAGTGGCGTTGAAGCACGACTTTGTTTGCTTGTTGCATGAGAAGCCGTTCGCTGGTGTCAACGGTTCAGGTAAGCACTTGAACTGGTCGATGGCGACGGACACGGGCCTGAACCTTCTTGAGCCGACCCATAACCCACACGAAAACTACCGCTTCCTCGCGGTTGTTGCGACCGTGGTCGAAGCCTTCTTCCGTCACGCTGACGTGATCCGCATGGGTATCGCAAGCCATGGTAACGATCACCGCTTGGGTGCCAACGAAGCACCTCCGTCGATCATGTCTGTCTTCTTGGGTGAAACCCTCACGAAGATTTTGGACTCGATGATCAGCGGCGGAAAGTACACGCCGGACATGAAGAAAGCCATGGACCTCGGTGCTCGCCAGCTGGCTGACTTGTTCAAAGACAACACCGACCGTAACCGGACTTCTTCATTCGCGTTCACTGGTAACAAGTTCGAGTTCCGCGCTTGCGGTTCTTCCGCCTCAATTGCTTACCCGCTCTCAATCTTGAACGCAGCGGTGGCCGACGTGTTTGCGGAAACCAACGCCCTCATCGAGAAGGACCTTGCCGCTGGCAAGAGCATCGACGAGGCCTTGATTGCCGTAACGATGAAGTGGTACTCGAACGCGAAAGCGGTCGTGTTCAACGGCGACGGTTACTCGGAGGAATGGGTGCATGAAGCGGCTCGCCGCGGCTTGAGCAACAACCGCACGACGCCAGAAGCCATCAGCGTGTTCAAAGACGCGAAGAAGATCAGCTTCTTGACGAAGACGGGTGTGTTCCGCGAAGGCGAAATCAAGACGCGTGCAAACGTCATGCTCGAGCGCTACATCAAGTGCCGCGAGATCGAATTCCGCACCCAGGCAGCGATGGTTCACAAGCAAGTCATGCCTTGCGCCATCTCGTACAAAGCAGAGCTTTCAGAAGGTATCCGCAAAGTGAAAGACGCGGGCGGCGACGTGACTGTTGAGACGGATCTTTTGAAGAAGCTTGGTGATGTCACGAAGCACTTGGCCGGCAAGATCGAAACGCTCATGAGTACGTATGAGAAGTACCACCATTCGTTGAACGAAGAAGGTGTGGCCGATAAAGTCGCCAAAGAGCTCATGCCTCTGTCGGTGGAGATCGCGAACTTGTGTAACCAGGTCGAAGAGATCGTGCCCGAGGATAACTGGCCTCTGCCGAAGTACTACGACATGTTGTTCATCCGCTAATCGAGAGGGCCCGAAAGGGCCCTTTTTTTATGTCTGCGATTTGAACTTCTTCAAGATCAGTATGAACCGCCGAAACACATGTTGCTCAAAGCGCGCTTCTGCTCGCAAAAAATACATCTCTAATGAAGGGTCTTGCTCGTTCATGACATACCGAACGAAGTCCTGCGTGACGATGAAGAGCTGCGTCAGGGGCGAGAGCTTGTCTGCGGAGATCTTCGTGGGAAAGCCTTTCTCCTCTGGTAACTCATGGTGCTGGAGTACCAGCACATCGGTCTCCGGTGGTGCGAACCGAAACTGCGTCTTCGCAATCTGGGCCGCGTCTCGCGGGTGAGACAGATAAATCTTCTGGTCCTCTTCGCTCAGCTGCGCCTTCACTTCTTCGAACTCAGTGAGGCCACTGATTCGCTGCAACTGAGGCTTCGTCGCCAGCGTGATGTCATGAAGCACCGACGCGTAGACCAGTTTGTCCAAGGTGGTCTTCGAGTGCCATTCCATTTTTTTAGCGAGGAAGCAGCTGATGATACTCGTGAGCTGCAGGTTCTTCGCGAAGTAGCTGACGTCCGGATTGTGCTCCCGAATCATGCGGACGATGTTTCCGAGCCGAATATCTTTTTGAACCGTGTCCATGACCTTTTCCATGACGAGTTCGATCTCTCTCTTAAAATCGGGATCGAGATGGAGTTCGTCGCACACGCGGATAATTTTTTGATCAAACGATTCTTCGGCGCTGGCTTCAGGTCCACGCATGATGAACTGGAAATGCTTATTCGCGAGGAAAATATGGAATTGCGTCTGAATCTGCTGCACCATCCAGTCGCAGGTGGGTCGCTCGAGCCATAAAAACGTCACGCCTTTGTCGCGGTACTTCTGGCGATCGGCCGCATTGGAACTACCACTGGCAAAGAGACGGACCATTTTCCCAGAGGGGAGTTTCAGAAAGAGGTCTTTATCGACGCCAGTGATTGCATCGAGCCCTTCCATGTGCAACCGGCACATCGGTTCTGTGTTGTCTTCTACGATGCCACGGAAAGATTCCCGCGTGAGACCGAAGATCTTCACCCACATCAACTCTTTTTTTACGAGATGGAACGTGGGGTAGCTCTCGAAGTACGCCCCGGTCGGTCCATGGATCTTTTCCGCCAGCACGAGAAAGTGCACCGGCTTACGGCTCTCTTTGATGTAGGCGATGAAGTCTTCCACCAGGAAGGCATCCGGCACGTATTCGTAGACGATCATGTGCGGAAAGATATCAATCTGCCGTAGGTATTCGAGGGCTGCACTTTCTGAATCGCTGGTGGTCACGACGCAGTCATACTGCCATTCGAGAATGAAGCGCGCGAGTTCACGGAAGCCCGGGCTCTTGGAAACGATGAAGTAGTGGACCTTTTCTTTCATGGGAACTGGCCTGGATAGTCCCTCAACACGTACCAAGCGGGACGTGGTTCACCGAAGGCCGTGTAGGAGTAGCGGGCCTCTTTGTTGTGACCGGGACGGAGATCTTCTAGCCGCCAAGCGAGCGCACTCTCGAAGCCACACTCGGCAGCGCTGCTGAGAAAATTGGCGGTGAGTTTTTTCTGGTCTTCATCATCATACCGTCCGCTCTTTTGGCCAAACTCACCGAGCTGGAAGCGACGGCCTTCGGCAGCTTTCTTTTGAAACCAACGACACATGGGAATTGAACCATGGTCATTGTAGACATGAAGATCGAGGTAATCCGTGCAATGTGCGGGAAGGTCGCCGTCCACGATGTGACTGACGGATCCTTGGTGACCGACGGAAACACCGTAGGAGATTCCCACCGGCCTCAGTCTTTTTTGCCAGGTGCACACGAACGAACGAACCGTCGTCCAATCGCGAGCAAAGATGCCACTTTTGACGGCGCCATCGATCTCATTCATCAATTCAACTTGCGCCACCGTGTTCGTGAGGCCTTCCTCAACGATGGCGTCGAACAAGGGAGTGGTGATTTCTTTATGGAACCAAGCGCCGTGACCATGTTCATCGTTGAGCACATTCCACCACCACGCTCGCTTCTCACCGGATGGAAGACGTTCAATAGGGAAGGCGTTGCCATCGAAGAGAGTGAGGTTAGCCTTGAGGCCGCGCGTTTCACATTCTTTTAAAAAGAACAAAACGTTCGGAATGAATTCTTTGCGAAGCCTAATGGGAGTTCCCGCTTCATCAAGCTCGAACTGCCATTGATTGCTGTCTTCGAATAACCAGATGCGCACAATCTTGGCGTGGCCTAGCTTTGCGAGATCGAGAATCTCGCGGACTTTTTTTTCTGAAAAACTTCCGTTGTTCCACTGGTGCCCGTAGTTCACGTCCCACCACGCAATGTTGTAACCCTTGATGAGTGGAGTTGATGCGGGAGCACGTGTGGAGAGAGGTGGGCGAGTCGCCGACCAAAGATAGAGCATGAATGCGAACCATAATCCGAGCAAACGCATGAGAACTTATCGGTATTCGTGGGCGCACGTTGAGTCGTGAGTGAAATACTCAGGTAGTGTTGCGTCTAAACGAATAGTGTCGGAAGATTTTTATTGCTTGACGTAAATCCCGGCCCCCCTTATTCATTGATAAACAAATGCCGTTTCCGGAAGTGCATGGAAAAAACATATCTCGTCATAGTTGAGTCTCCGACTAAGGCAAAAACCATCCGAAAGTTTTTGCTCAAGAACTATATTATCGAAGCCAGCATGGGCCATGTCCGTG
>JAIXOY010000167.1 GCA_027486525.1 Pseudomonadota bacterium | reverse complement strand
TTAGTTAAAAGTTACTGCACTCCTTCGTTTATTTTTTTCAGAACTACTTTTAACATCGGGCCACTTGGGGAACTCTATTCCCAGCATGGAGATGACTGAATCGAAATTAAGTATCCCCGTTTTAGACCTTATAACGAAAAAAGCCTTCTAAGCGGTTAAACTTAGAAGGCTTCTTTTATCTTGGTGCCCAGGAAGGGACTCGAACCCCCATACCCTTTCGAGTGCTACCACCTCAAGGTAGTGCGTCTACCAATTTCGCCACCTGGGCAATATCAGATTTGGTGAGAATCAAAATTAAGGGATTTCGGGGGGGTTGTCCAGTGCGTCCTTCACATAAATAGCCAGATGCTAGGCGTCTAGGAGCGAAGGAGGAGGCTTACTAATTGTAAGTCGCACGACTGAGCGACGCAGACAACGAAGCAGGTGGCATTTAGGTGAGGACGTTATCGGCGTACGGAATCATCGACGTCGGAGAGATAGAAATGCAGGCGCTGAAGGCCTTCACGCAGAGAGCCAAGCTGGCCACCTAAGGTCAGCCACATCTGATCATCTTTTTGTGTCAGAGCGACTTTTGGCGGCGCCACGATCAACGCTGTCAGATCGGTTTCGGGGAGCTCGTATTCTTGAAATTCATTCAGCAGATCGGCCAGTGGATCGTCACCCGCAGTCAACTCTTCCGGCATGACCATCGGTCTCACCAGCGTGAGCTTTTCCATGGTCCCTGATTCCTGCAAGCGTGACATCTCTCAACCTTTTTTAGCCCACGACCTCTCGGCCGGGCCTTGCGTCCTACGGGATAATGTTTTGCATCCCTCATGCCAGAGAAGGTTGGTTTCCCAACTTTATTTCTGACCACTTGGAGGCAACGCTAACATGAATTTTTGGGGTGTTGGGGTGCCCTTGAGGTAACCGTGGACTTTTTATATGACTAGGGCCCGAGCAGACTGCCTAAATACTCAACAACAGAGGCGTTTTTGCCCCCAAGACGCCCTCAGGCTTTCTCAATAAAATCGTATTATGGAAAAGCCCCTGTGCCGCAACTGCCGGCATTACTTCATCACCTACGACCGCCAGCTGCCCTATGGCTGCCGTCGCTATGGCATCAAGAGCAAGGATGTCCCCTCTAAGGCCGTAGAAAGCGCTGGCTCGGGAGAATGTCAGGGATTCGAATCAAAGGCCACAGGCAGCGTCGGTAGCGCCAATCCCAGATCAAAGTAGCTCGGGCTCGCCTCGAGGATCACAGCGCCCCCTAAGCAAACCTCACCCTCATAGAACACCACCGACTGACGAGGCGTGACCGCTCGTTGAGGAACATCGAACAACACCGTGAGCACGTCACCTTCGCGAGTCACCACGCAGTCTTGGTCTTGCTGGCGGTAGCGTACCTTCGCCTTACAGCGAAGCGGGAACTCAGGGGCCGCTCCCCCGATCCACGTCGCTTCCACGGCCGTGAGACCATCACAGTACAAGGCCGGGTGCTGCTCACCCTGCACCAGGATCACTTCGTTCTTCGCGATGTTCTTCTTCGCCACGAACCACGGTTCACCGGGGCCGCCGACGCCGAGGCCTTTGCGCTGGCCATGAGTGTAGAAGCACACGCCATCATGGGGGCCGAGCACTTTGCCGTTCAAATCAACGAAGCTACCTTTCGAGGTGGCAATGTACTGCGAGAGAAATTCTTTGAAGTCGCGCTCACCGATGAAGCAGACACCGGTGGAATCTTTTTTCTCAGACGTGGCAAGCTCAAAACGAGCGGCGAGTTCGCGCACGGTCTTCTTCGGTAAATGGCCCACCGGGAACAACACGTCTTTGAGTACATCACCTGTGATCGCATGGAGAAAGTAACTCTGGTCTTTACCGGCGTCGAGACCCTTCAGTAGCTTGCCATTCTCCGTGCGGCAGTAGTGGCCCGTGGCCACGTACTCAGCGCCGAGCAGTTTGGCGTAGTCAGAAAAGACTTTGAATTTAATTTCGCGGTTACAAAGAATATCTGGATTCGGGGTGTGGCCCGCACGGTACTCGCTCAAGAACGTCGCGAACACAAGGTCGCGGTACTGCTGACTGAAGTTCACGCTGTAGACCGGAATATCTAGTGCGCCGGCCACACGACGTGCGTCCAACCAGTCGGCTTCAGCGGTGCAAGCGCTCCCTTCGGCCTCTTCCCAGTTCTTCATGAACACACCAATGGTGCGATAGCCTAAGAGTTTAATGAGCAAGGCGGTCACGGATGAGTCGACCCCACCGGACATGCCGACCACCACGGTTTCCTGGGCGCGACGGTGCATCGCCTCGACGGAGACGTCAAAACCAAGGTCTTTTAAGGGAGGCAAGTCACCCATAGCGCGACTATCGCGCTGCGGGTCTGGGTGGTCAAGGGGAAGAGGTTAAACCAAGGCTAGAAGTTGAAATCTTTATCCAGCTCCACCGTCTCGCGGCCGTCCTGACCCTTGGCTTCGATGCTGATTTTATTAGGGGCCCAGTGGCGCGCCAGACGGAACATCACACCCGTGACCACCACTTTGGCGTTTTTGCCTCGGCGCTTAAAAATGGTCAGCATCTCCCCGAGCGGGAATTCCTGCTCGCCTTCGACCAGTTGAATCCAAGCCGCGCCGAGTGTGCGCGGGCTCACCAGCACTTCACAATCGCTCAGGCCCCCGGCGTGATGAATAAAACCTTTGATGGGTGCCGTGAAGTCGATCCCCTCACCCCAAACGCAGTCGCGGATAAAGATGGCCTTGTCTTTGAAGTAACCAACCGGCGCAACCTTTAACTCTTTCCCGCGCCAACCAGTACTAACGATCTGCAGAACTTCCTTTCCAGGAGCTGGCCAGACGCTGCCGTATTCGACGGTGTGGAAGCCGGTGTGTTTGCCTACCACCGTCTCACCATCAAGAGTCATCACTTCACCTTCACGCCGTAAGATCTCAGGCACCCGTTGTTCAATCCAAGTGTTGACCTTGGGGATGCTCGGTAAACAGCTCCCAAAAAGCAGGGGCCGTAAAGTCGGGTGGAGTTCGAAATTGTCAGCGATCTTTGTCACCTCTTTGCGCTGCAATTCGGAGAGCGGCAACTCGAGGTGCGACAGAATCTCCTGCGGAAGTGCTGCGAGAAGGCCCGCCTGATCGGCCTCGAGATCGTTGGATGAGTGAACAGCGACGGGCGCACCTGGAGCGGTGTGCACGCTCTTCGCATAGTGTCC
>JAIXOY010000080.1 GCA_027486525.1 Pseudomonadota bacterium | reverse complement strand
CTCTCTTCGGGATTACCTGGAAGAACGATCTCAAGTGGCGAATCAACCAAGTCACTAATTGTGACCAGTGGGATGCGCTCGACGGCTTGCCCTGCTGAATGACACGACAGGCATTTCGACTCAAGAATATTTTTTTTTATGGATGTGAATGTAGGCTCTAGCGGAAGTCGTGGTGTTCCGCCCGTTGAACCATCACGAGCGAATTCGGGCCCCCCTTCTTCGATCCACGCCATCAGAACCATCTGCTGACGTTTCGAGAGGCCTGAAAGTGGCGATTTCGGCATTGTTTGCTCTTTGAAAACGGAGTCTTTAATTTGCACAAGATGACCTATCGCTTGACGGTAGGTTTCGAGTTCCACGTTGCCAGATTGACCATGGCAGCCAATGCATTTTGACGCGAAGACCTCGCTGTAAACCTGCTCGAACGAGACGCTCTGTCGCAAGGAGAGCGGAGCCGAAGAAACTGTGACCCCCTCCCCTTTATCGTATTGGTAGTTGCAGCCTACTAGGGCGAAAAGAAGAAGCGTCAGACAGAGTGCTTTCATCTCACTCGATGACCGCGGATATGAACGTTCCATCCATCTCAAGCGACATCATAAGTTTTCTTTCCGTCTCAGACGAAAGGATAGTTGCCTGAGCGATGGTTCCCGTCGCAGTCACTACGGGCACGATCACAAGACTCGTCATCCCTTTATCGAATGCCGATAAATCGATTTCGCCATGACCTGACTCGGTCAGGTGATGTAGAACAGTTTCAGTTAGAGACAAAGGGTCTTTCGCTGCCCAGTTCACAGGGCTCCTCGCAGCAGTTCCAGGGAGAAGAGCAAAGTTTAGGGCGCGGCCATTACCGTCTTGCTTGATTTCAACACGCAAAGCATCAGTCCCTACGTCTCCTTGCTGTCCAACGACTGTCGCAAAGCTTGCGCCAGCATGTTGAGCTGGGTCGATAGCCTTAAGGGTTAGAGACTCGAAACGTGTGATAAATGACTCATCAATTTTTTTTTTTTTTTTGAGACGCTCGACACGGTGAAGAGCTAGTTCGGCGGCTTTCGCCATGCTCACCGCTGCCTTTGTTGAAAAAGGTATGAGAAGTGTCGCCGTGACTAAGATCGAAGCTGAGAAATTTTTCATTGGGTCTCCTGTTTATTAATAGATTTACTGTCCGCCGGCCCCACCGCCGTGAGTTCCTCCATGCCCACCACCATGCCCGCAAGTGGTAGCACGGAAGGCGTCAGGGTCTAGAGCCATTCTTCCCATGCGAATTCCCTCCCGACGAAGAGCCTCGAATGGAACAACGGAAGAGACGAGCAGATCAGATACGATGTCATGGAGCATGTGGTTGTTGTCAAACGCAGGTGGAAGCTTCGGAAAGTTTTTTGCGAATGTTGGCGCTTCCACAGCGGTCTCCGGCATCATTTCGAAACCTGCCGAGTCAGGCAAGTCTGACAATAGCTCGAAGAACTCTTCCGTCGTAGCCGCAACCGCAGCATCTCGCTCAATTTCTGTCGGCAGCAGTAGATCTTCGTAGAGGCGTATCTGGAACCAGTGGTACGCCCAGATCAATTGATTAAACGAGGGGTAGTTTTCTCTAAATGCTTTAGAAAAATAATGCCCATCCATGAAGTCCATCGTCTTGCATGTGTCCGTGATGGCGACCGGTTTGGCGGCTTGATATTGATCGGTTAAGGCATTCACTAGTAGGATCATCCCTGGACCGCGGTCTTGTGAAGTCGCCAGCACATCCAAAACAAATTGATGCAACAGATGCGACCAATCGAAGAGATTTAGCAGCAGAGGAAAGCGATCAACATAGCTTGGGGCAATGTCATCTTCTTCTACTTTAACGGTGGGGGGATTCTGGAGAATTTTCATGACGTCAGCTAGAATTTTTCTCTCGAAATCCGCGGGATTAGAAATTCTGCCACGATGTAGAAGCAGACGCTCATAGACAAGTGCATGCCCATAATCAAAAGCAAAAAGTAAACTCTGGGCTTTTGGATATTTTTTTCCAAAGCCATAGGCTTCTACGGGTAACGGATACCACACTGAAGCTTTCGCAATTGATGAAACAATCATAATACCTAGTAACAAAACTAATTTAAGATGCTTCATTTTAATTTCCTAAATCCATAAGATAGGCAGCAAATATATTCCTGCGATACTGAACCGTGATGTCAGCAGGAAGCATGATAGTCGGATCGCGTACGACATAACTCAAAGACGTATCCCAAAGCTCACGACGCTCAGAGGTGCGGGGCCACCCTGGATTGATGGGGCCCACGCAAGAGTAGTCATTGGCAGGAATTGTGACTCGCAAAACAAAATCAGGAGCGAGGGGATCGTCTTTACCAGAATAACGATTGTCCTGACCGTGAAGAAAAATACAAGTCAAAGGTATTTCTTCACCCTGAATCTTTAAATATGATCCATCGTTCAAATAAATGCGATCTACAAAATTTCGGATGAACTTGCTCTCATCGGCCAAGGGAAAATCAAAGACGGCAGGTGTAGGTATTGCGGGCTCACCTAAAATAAGCTTGGCTTCCACCGTCACAGTTCCTCCCATTGTTGAAGGGATCCCAAGAGTGAGTGTGTCCCTTACTGCGAGAGTGAATTCGCGGTAATCCTTTAGTTCTTGCGCCGAAACGTTTGTTGCAACAATTCCGATCACGATGCTTAATAGATACATTCTCATAGAGAGACCTCATTGACGTTTTGGAAGTCCATTTTCAAACTCAATGACAACAGTTCGCTGATCTTTTCATCGATAACCTCTTCCTGCCCATTAAGCGCCGCATTCTTTAAGCATTGCTTAAAGTGTCCCTCGAGCACGATCCCCTGAACGACTTGCAACGCTTTCACGGCCGCCTGGATTTGGTAGAGGATGTCGACACAGTAACGTCCCTCACTCACCATTTTCTCTATGCCCTCTACTTGTCCACGCGCCCGTTTGAGACGCTTGAGCGTGGAGAGATGACAGGCATGACCTTGAGGAGCCAGTAGGCTAGCTTTCGGAGCCGGGATGGGTAGATCTTCAGTTTTGTTCTTGTTACACATGCATTGACTAATACCCCCCCGGGGTATAGAACGTCAATATCAACGGAGAATTTTACATGAAAGCCACCCTTTTTGCCGCGACGCTCCTCTTGTCTTTATCAGCCCAAGCTTTCCAGGCAGGTAGGTATGCTGGAACCCTTAATAGAGGGAACGGTGAACGCTCTGTGCTCGCCAACGTCTTGTGGATTAAGGCAGGCGTCTGGAGCGTTGGGTTCGGCCCTCTTCTGGCAAGTCAAAGTAACGAAAAATTCACAATCTCGAATTCACAGCGCTTAGTTAAAATTACTTTTGCTACTAGCGAGTTAAAAGAATTCAAACGGAACAGCAGAAATGACAAATGTGCTGTGAACGGAGTATTCGAGAAGCTCTGTTGGGAAGATGACTCACTTGAAGTAAGCCTCATGGGTGCGGACGGCAGAACTTTTGATCTTAAACTGCAAAAGATGACAGAGGGTGATGATCTCCCCTATCTGGGTGAAGAGCTTGACCGCGATCAACTTCTCGGTCGAGCGAAACTCGCCTCCTACGATGTGCAAGAAGAAGCCGAGCGAACTTTCCAGGCGCGCCAAGCTGTCAAAGAGGCCCGCGGAAATCTTCTTCCGCGCTTGCGCCTCAGCTCACTGATCGGAGTATTCACTGGTGACGTCGTCGATGTTGCCGGAGATTTCTTGCCTTTCCTCTTCCCTAGTAACTGGTACCGCTTCGAAGCACAAAAATCGCTGGCAGAAGCCCAGGTCTTTTCCTTCAACGCCCTCAAGGCGAATCAGATGAACGCGGTGGATGGTATTTACTATTCTTATTTCCGCGACGAGGCCCTGTTTAAGAAGCTTAATTCTCGCTTAAATTGGTTGAGAAAAACTGGGGATGCTATTCAGCAGCAAGAAAATCTCCGTCTTCTACCCACCGGTACCGCTGACGCCTTTAATTTGAAAACCTATGGTCTCGAAACAGACGCAAGAGCGCTAGAACTCATGACTCAGAATGGTCTGACCCAACTGAGATTTGCGCTAGCATTGCCTATCGACGCTACGGAACTTGCACTCAAAGCACCTGACTTGGATGAAGTTCCTTTGCGTGGAGGTATTCCCCTTCCTTTGGACATTTTTGCGACGGCGGAGCAAAAATCGGTTGAACTTAAGGCAGGCAGTAAATTGATCGAGGCCTCCCGGTCCATGCGTGGAAGTGTCGCTTACTCATTCTTAGATATTGATGGCGGGGGCCTTGGTTTTGGCAGGGCGGCTTCACTGAGAATCGCTCGCTCAGAAACTGCCGTGCTCGAAAATAAGCAGAAGAGCTTACTTGCCCAGATTAAACAACAGTCCACACAAATGGTCGCGGCCATGAGAACAACGCAAGCCGATTACCTCACGGCGACTCAAGCGCTCAAAGCTGCCACCTCCGAATACGAGCGCACGATCCGCGGCCTCCTTCAAGGAGACGAAGACTTCACCGTTGAAGACCTAGCCCAGTCCTCTCAAGAACTCATCGACTGGGAACTGCAACTAATGGCCAAACGATTTGAGTGGTCGATTCTGCAGACTCAATATCAACGGCTCATCAGATCGGGTCTTTACGCTGATTAAAAGTGCTTTGTCACAAAGTCCCGACTTGAAACGTTTTAAGTTATAAGTGGCAAGGAGAACCTACCGATGAGAGCTGTTGGCATATATCTGTTCATTTTTTTCATGACAGCATCGAACTTAGTGCTCGCTCACCCAGTCATCTACGGTGGGGGCAAGGTCGTAAGTTCCTTCAATATGCCTAGCTATTCTGACAACCAACTCATGTACTCCATGACATCAAAATGGGCCTCAGGACTCAACCACTGGAGATTCACGAAAGAAGGCCGCAACACGGAACTAGGTCTCGCACGCCTGAATCACTTACTTTACCGCTACAACGGAGAAGACTCTCAGGCTAACTTCTACCTCCTATCAGGCGTGGGTATCGTCGATGCGGAGTTAGAGACCAAAGGTACCCGCGAAGCCTACATGGGAGGCTTCGAAACAGACTGGGAATCGCGTACTCTTTTTGTCGCGTTGAAACACTACCAGTTCACGTCACCGAGTCTCTTCGACCTAGGCATGACTCAGGCACGTGTCGGTTTTTCACCGAGCGAGACGCCATTTGATCAGCTCCAAACCTGGTTCATGCTTCAGGCCATGTACATGCCTGAAACTGATCGAACCGTTATGCTTACGCCACTCTTGCGATTTTTTTACCACAACGTACTTTGGGAAGTCGGCTCCAGCACCCGCGGGGAATGGATGGCAAACCTGATGGTACATTTCTAGGAGGTCCTATGAAAGCTCTCACCTTTTCTCTTTTTGCCCTACTATCAATCGCCAGCGTTCGCGCTGAAGACATCACGGTAAAAGTCAACGGGATGGTCTGTTCGTTGTGCGCTCAGGGTATTCAGAAGAAGTTCAAGGCCATTAGTAGCGTGCAGGAAATCAAGGTCGACCTCTCGAGCAAGCTCGTCTCAATTAAAACGCAGAATGCGAACGATCTTGCTGACGACAAGATAAAAACAATCATTACAGAGGCAGGCTACAATGTTGCAAGCATTGAAAGAAAATAACGTACTCCGGAGATTTTCCGCCTGGCTTGGACTGTTCACTTCTTTTGGTACCCTTCTGTGCTGCGCGATCCCGTCGACATTGGTGTTATTAGGTTTCGGGGCGACCTTCGCTTCATTCCTCGGCACTTTCCCGCAGCTCATCTGGTTATCAGAAAATAAAGGGTACGTGTTTGCACTGAGCTTCATCATGCTCGGAATTTCGTACGCCGCTCAAAAGTATTCCGAAAGCCAGACGTGCCCGATTGATAAGAAAGATGACTGCCAAACAACGAAGGGTTGGGCCAAGCCTCTCTTTTGGATTTCTCTCGGTATCAACATCGTCGGTTCATTCTATGCGTTTGCGCTGCCATATCTTTTGAGCTGAACAATGATTTTTTTAATTGTCATAGTCCTATTCCTCACGGCCCCGACGTATGCGCACAAAGGCATGAACCATAAGGCAGCGGTGAAAGAAGAGTCTGTGCCTTTTGACGTCACAAAGAAGATTGGCATGGATTACGACCTAAAAGTTAAGCCCATTTTTTCGCGCAGCTGCATTCACTGCCACGGTACGACGAACAAGTTGCCGTGGTATTACGAGTTACCTGGAGTGAGGTCAATCATGAGCGGACACATCAAGGAATCCAAAACGCACCTGGACTTATCCCAAGGATATCCATTCAAAGGACACGGCTCGCTCAAAAAAGATCTTCAGGAGATTAAACGAGTCCTTGAGGATAATGGAATGCCACCATGGTACTTCAGATTAATGCACTCAGATGCCAAGATCACTAAAAAAGAACACGTTATAATCCAAAACTGGATTACCGAATCCATCAAACGGCTCGATGCCAAGGAGTGAGTCCCATGAAAAAAAATCTCATCATTAGCGCCATCTTTTCTCTGCTTTCCCTAAACGCCTTTTCACAGCACACGCACCATCACGCAGGCCACGGCCAAGCCGCAAGTGCTGCAAGTTCACCCGAGCTAAACTTAGTACTCGAAAAGAACGACGCTCTTTTTAGTGAGTTTTTGATGGCATCACCACAGGCGATCGAGAAACGTGCCAGTGAACTCCATCAGGCCATTGCCAAGGCAAAGTCTCAGG
>JAIXOY010000238.1 GCA_027486525.1 Pseudomonadota bacterium | reverse complement strand
CATTACTTTAGGGTCTCTGTTTTTTTAATTGTTTCGTAGCTCAGTTGGTTAGAGCATCTCACTTTTAATGAGAGGGTCGGGTGTTAGAGTCACCCCGAGATCCCCACTTCAACAAGCCATGATCGGACTACGGTTATGGCCCCATCGTCTCGCCCGGTCTAGGACATCGCCTTTTCACGGCGGTAACTGGGGTTCGAATCCCCATGGGACTACCAAATATAAAGAAAGCCACCTTCGGGTGGCTTTTTTTATGTAGAAAACTCCAAGATTCAATACTTTACCAAGCCATTCATCAACACCTACCATTTAGGCATGGCGCTTCGTCTCCTCATTCTGGCCTTGGTGTCGAGTTCTGCCTGGGGACAGCTGCTTGTTCCTTTAAAACCAGCCGAGGCTCCCAACCAGACCGATCGTCCAGCGCCCTGGCTTGAAGAGCTCAAATTCACGCCCGACATGAGCCCCAAGCCTGTGATGCAGATCGCTCCGGCCAATTTGCCGCCACCAAAAGCGCCACGGCGCGCAAAGAGAACGGCTCGAAAAAAGAAGCCGGTGGAAAAGAAAGAAAGCATCTTTTCCGATGTCCCGATCCTGCAGCAGATCCCGCTGTTGCTTGATGGCACACAGGATGAAGTGGCCAGCCGATTGGTTGGCCTTGCCAACAACGTCGACTCCTTCTTCGGTGAGAAACGCGCCGATGACGAGTTGAATCGTTCACGCATTCGCTTGTCCTACGCCTACACCGTCTTCGCAGAGAAGAAGCCCATTGATGATTACGCCATTCGCGTGAACATTCGTTTTCCGAAACTCGAGAACAGAGTGAAAGAATTCTTTCTAGGGGAGGAAGACGAAAAAGACAAAAATAGCCCAGAGGCGAAAGCCCGTCGCAAGAAGAAAGAGAAGAACCCGTGGATTTTTCGAACCGACGCCGGCATGAACGTATCCTACCCACCAATTTTTTTCACGCGGGCGCGTTTGCGTAAGAACTGGGATCTTCCGATCTTCATCCAACGTTTCTCCGAGGAACTTGCCTGGGTGAGCGATCAGGGCGTCATTCAGACGACCACGCTTCACCATGACCACGACCTCACCGACCATCTGCTGTTCCGGATCGTGAATGAGCAAGAGTGGTATGTGGAGCCCAAAGACTTCACCACCAGCCACGGCCCAAGCTTGATCCATAAGATTACGGAAAATGACGGTATCTCCTATAGCGCGCGCGTGAGATCAGTCATCGATGGCCCTTGGTACATGACCGGCTACGGAATCGGTGTTCGCTATCGTCGGAATTTACGCAATCAATGGCTTTACGGAGAAATTGGTCCCAGCTTAGACTTCCCTAAGACCGAAAGTTTCCGGCGCGTGCCATCGATACAGCTTAAGATAGAGTCACTTTTTGGAGAGAGGTAATACGTGGATTGGTTTTCAGCCCCAGTTTTGATCGCCCTGACGACACTCACACTCATGGAGATCGTGCTCGGCATCGACAACATCATCTTCATTTCCATTCTCGTAGGCCGCTTGCCGGAAGCGGACCGTGCTCGCACGCGCAACATCGGGATCGGCCTTGCCCTCGTCATCCGCGTGCTTCTGCTCTTCTCCATCAGCTGGATCATGACACTGCAAGAAGACCTCTTCGTCATCCTGGGCCAGGGCGTCTCCGGCCGTGACTTGATTCTCCTCGGCGGCGGCCTCTTCCTCGTGGCGAAATCCACCATGGAAATTCACCACAAAGTCGAAGGTGATCCGCAACACGCCCTGACCGATGCCAAGGCGGCGGTCAAAGTGAACGCGAAGATGATGCTGTTCCAAATCCTGATCTTGGATATCGTGTTCTCACTAGATTCAGTCATCACCGCAGTCGGGATGGCGAACCAAGTGCCGGTCATGGTTGTCGCGATGGTGTTGTCGATGATCGTGATGCTGCTTTCGGCAGGGGCCATCAACGGCTTCGTAGAAAAACATCCGACCATCAAGATCCTCGCCCTCTCGTTCCTCTTGTTGATCGGTGTGATGCTCGTCGCTGAAGGCATGGGCGCGCACATCGGCAAAGGCTACATCTACTTCGCCATGTTCTTCTCCCTCACGGTTGAGCTCTTGAACATGCGCTACCGCGGCAAGCAGAGCAAATGACCAGCACGGAGACAGGGTCCTTCGTTTTTGCCCTGTCCTTGATGCTCATCGCGGTTCACGGGTTGGGCTTTCTCTTTGAGAAATTGCGCCAACCCAAGTTGATCGGCGAAATCCTCGCCGGTGTGGTGCTGGGGCCCTTTGTTTTGGGCCCGCATCTGCCCGCTCTGGGTGCCTCTTCGCAAACGATTCTCGCTTTCCTTTCACAGACCGGATTGCTGCTCTTGATGTTTTTAGCAGGAGCAGAAGCTCGCCAACTCAACTTTCGCCAGAACTCACGGGTGATGAGCTGGCTCTTGATGGTGGGAACCGGCTTTCCGTTTGTCCTCGTGCTCATGGGTGCGGAGTGGATTCCCCTCGAGCGGATCATGGGTCATGCTCAGTCTGCTGAGGCCACTTTGCTCGTGCTCGCGATTGCCATCAGTGTGACGTCGATCCCCGTCTTGTCGCGCATTTTTACTGACCTCAAAATTTTGCACACGCGTTTTGCAGGACTCGTGCTTGGTACCGCGGTGCTGGAAGATATCTTACTGTGGGGCATTCTGGCGTTTGCGCAAGTGCTGGCTTCAGGAAAGAGCACGTTGAATGAAATAGTCCTTCACTCCGGCATCAATCTCGGGTTCATGGCCCTAGGACTTTTGGTGTTCCCGCGACTCCTCGCCAAACTTCCCCAGGCCCGCGTGAATTTTGTCGCACGCACGTCCATCGCGGCTTGGCCCATGCTCGTTTTGCTTGTGTATGTGAGCCTTGGGCATCTCTTAGGTGTGAACGTGGTGTTTGCCGCCTTCCTAGCAGGCTTTGGCGTCATCGGTGGTGCCCAAGCTCCGTCGCGAGCGCAACTGGAACCATCACTTGAAGCGATCGGCACTGTGGCCCGGGCGTTTTTTATTCCGCTCTTTTTCGCCATGGTCGGCCACAAACTGATTCTGGGTCGTGGCTTTGATTTCACACAACTGTTGGTGTTTTTTGTTGGGTCGAGTTTGGTGTCGTGCCTTGGTACCGCACTGGCCGCGTGGTGCGCGCGCTTTAAGGCTTTGGATATTGTTAATATCGCCCTGACCAACAATGCCCGTGGTGGCCCAGGGATTGTGCTCGCTGGGATCGCTTTTGAATCACATCTCATCAACTCGACGTTCTACACGACGCTGGTTCTCACGGCGATTTTGACGTCCCAGATGGCGGGGCTGTGGTTGAAGTTTGTGCTGTCGAAGAAGTGGCCGTTGTGGAGTCAGCATCCGAATTAAGACTTTTGAGGTCAGCGGCGCTAAACTGTAGAGATCATTCAAATCAACGATCGTTTCCACCAGTGGAAACAGATGTCAGAAAAAAGGCCCGCCGAAGCGAGCCTTTAAGATCAAAACAATTTCTTAAGATCTAGAGTAGTGCGATGAGTGGAGCAATCAACAAGCTCACAACCGACATAACTTTGATCAAGATCGCAATACCTGGACCAGACGTATCTTTGAACGGGTCACCCACCATATCGCCGACAACAGCAGCTTTATGAGTGTCCGAACCTTTCTTCTCGCCCGGCAATTTACCTTTCTCGATGAACTTCTTAGCGTTATCCCAAGCACCACCCGCGTTTGCCATGAACAATGACATCGTCGCGCCGACAGCAAGAGAACCAGCAAGCAAGCCTGCAAGAGACGCAGGGCCCATCAAGAAGCCAACAGCAACGGGAGCAAGCACAGCGATCATCCCTGGAAGGATCATTTCGCGAAGAGCAGCTTTAGTGGCGATATCGACGATCTTCTTCGGCTCTGGTTCAGCTTTGAGCTCCATCAAACCTGGAATCTCGCGGAACTGACGACCGATTTCTTCAACGATCGCACCCGCTGCGCGGCCTACCGCCAACATTGTGGTTGAACCCACAAGAAATGGAAGCACAGAACCGAGGAGAAGACCGATCAAGATTTTTGGATCAGTGAGAACCAAAGAGAGCTCACCGAGGTTGTTCAATGAACGAACGTGGTTCACTTCGATGTTGAACGCAGAGAAGAGAGCGAGCACGGTGAGGATCGCAGAACCGATGGCGGAGCCCTTACCGATCGCAGCCGTTGTCTTACCCACAGAGGCGAGCTCATCTGTTAT
>JAIXOY010000285.1 GCA_027486525.1 Pseudomonadota bacterium | reverse complement strand
TTTTTGGAAAGTTTGCTCGGAAGTTTCAAGAAGTAGCTCGGGCATCAAATCGTAAAGGGTGCGCGGAAGAAGCTCACCGTGCGCCCCGTTGGTCGAAGCACGGAAGAGTCGATCGTTCGACTGATCTGTTGGTAATGGAAGGAGTATGGAAACGTCATTGAGACCAAGCGTGGCTGCTTGCAAGGCGCCTGCGAATAGAAATGTGCAGAGTAAATAAATTTTCAATCCCATGCTGTTAACTAGAGCAATCGCCTAAAGGAATGTCAATTTTAGGTAGTGGGAGGATCAGTGCACCGATATTCGAGGATTGATGCGAACTTTAAGTTTCGTATTGTGCGTCGTTTCTTCGCAGCGGAAGTAAATTAGAGGTAATGTTAGGAATGAAAATCGACGAGCCATATAGTCCTGAAAGTACTGGCCTAGACTTACCAGAAGATATTCTTTCTCGTCCGGCATTGCTCAGTGACCGCGACTCCATTGTTCGGCTGATGGCCCACCGAAATCCAGAAACTCCTTTCGATGAAACGCTCAAGCAAACTGAAAAGGAGCTCACAATTGCTCAGACCGATTTCAGCTACCGCCTTTTGGTCGCTGAGGTCGATGGTCAGGTCGTGGGATTCTGCCGATTCTATGACAGCAAAGGCTTGCCGACGCAAAAGAAGGTCTATCCGGCTCCGGAAGGCTGGTATGCCATGGGAACACTGGTCGATCCGGGAATGAGAAGACGTGGTATCGCCCGTTTCCTTTCCGACAAGAGGCTTATCGCTTTGAGGGAGATCGGTGTGTTTGAAGTCTACTCCATGGTCGATGGGACAAACCAAGCATCTCTCCGAATGCACCGAGACTTTGGATACGAGCAGATCGCAACTGCGCCTGGCTTCCTGCACATCAGGTTCGAATGCGGAGAAGGCCATCTGTTTCGCTATCGATTATGACAGCTGGTGGGAGTAGCATTTCCTATAAGAGGATGATCTGAGAAGAATGGTGCGCGCTTGAGCAGCAGTTTCATGCTATTCGAGCGCGCCAATAAGTTTATGGTAAATCAAAAACGGGCGATCCTAGTCTTGAGTCGCATCTTCTGCTGAATCAGCTGCGGTCAACTCAAAGCGCTCGACTTCGATCGTGCTGCGAGTGGGGATACAGCTGGCCCTGAAGCAACCCGGGTTCGATAGATCGTTGAGGGCATCGGAGACATCAACGTCGAATCCTAATGATTCTGCCACACCATTCACGCCCACAAGGATTTCGAATTTCCCCTCTCCAACCTGCGAGACACCATCGAGGGAGGTCACTTGGCCTAGGGGAAAGCTGTAGGACAAGCTGTAGTTGGAGGTAGACTGGACGATAACCCACAAATCGAGCGCTCCAGCCGTCGGAATGGCGGCAACGAGCACTTCCGCAGCTCTGCCTTCGTTGTAGCGGCCTAGCATGCTCGGCTCACCCAGCTCTGTGGTGGGCACGCTTTTAACCGTTGCGGCATGAGCGGCAGCCAGGAGAAAAAAGCTAAAGGCGAGAGCAAATTTTTTCATTGGAACCTCCGGGAAATTGTCTCGAGAGTGCCGCCTCTTACTGCCCCTGCACCCCGAGACGGGTGTTGTTGCGGCAAAGTATGTACTGAATAGAAATCGCCTCATACAGATTTAGTAAAAATGACATAGGCTGGGATGGGAGCGTAAGTGAAGTCATCCTCTGAATGTGATCTCAAGGAGAGAACAGAGGCGGCACTGATCAGCTGCGAGGCCGTTTACGTAGGAGTGAATGACTGAGCAGATGGGAAGTGATGACGAAGAAATTTTGGAATATCGTCCAGCAAAAATGGTGCGCCCGATTGGAGGACTAATACGAACTTTTAGTTTCGTTGTTGTCATTCATGGAAGCGAGAAGTTGCTATAGCGGCTTATGATATCGAGCACTATTAAGCTACTCGCAATTAAATCTATTCAGCACATACTGGAAATTTTCTTCTTCCATATACTTTGAAATTCGATAAATGCTCACTCGGACTTGAGTCTCATCAACCGCTTCCATGCAAATGCTGGTGTCCAGTGTATCAATGTACGATGGATAGAAATAAATGAGTTCTCCACTGTATTGATAACAAGTTTTGCGGTCTTCTTTGGTAAACGTCCCTCGATCTAGAAAGATATCAAATGAATCGATCGTTTCAGCTTCATCACCGTCAGGCCGGGTCAGGCCAAGTTCAATGATGCTTAACTCCGCTCCGTTTAAATCTTTGAAACGCAATGACTCTGATTTTTTATGTACTAGCCCTAGCCAGTTAGAAACGTAAGGTTTGCCGTCAAACGAGACGTAATCGTAGCATCCCATGAAGCTTTCAAAAATTTCAGGGCCCAAACTTGTTTGTGCAGCTACGTGGCCTGAGATGAGAAATGCTGAAATGAGAGTCTTTAAAGCAACTGGGTGCATGATGCCCTCTTTAATTGTTTTTTGAAATGTTCGCTACTTTCAGGTTCACATAAACTATGAATGAAAATTATCGATTGTGGTAGAGGCATAGTTCTAAAGAATGGTGCGCCCGACAAGATTGACCTCGGGCGAACCCTTCTCTCCGCATCCTGCTCCGAGACTGCCCGTCTGGGCAGACGGCGTCGCCGCTTCTGCGGCTCCGTACCCTCGGGTGCTTCGCACTCCCTCGCTACGCTCGGTTCCCAAAAATACCATCCTGGCATTTTTGTCGAACACCTGCGGTGTTCTTCATCTTGTCTCGATCAGACCGTCGAAAATAAAAAGGGCCATCTTGCGATGACCCTTTGTTTATTTTCGAATGGTGCGCCCGACAAGATTCGAACTTGTGACCCCTACCATGTCAAGGTAATACTCTAACCAACTGAGCTACGGGCGCGTGTGGACATCCTAAGAACTTGGTTACACTTTGTCCATAACTCTTGCCCGTCTTTCGCCTGACATGTCGCCGCGCGCATACTTAGACTTTCTCACTATGGCCCGTCGTCTCGACCGTCGTT
>JAIXOY010000077.1 GCA_027486525.1 Pseudomonadota bacterium | reverse complement strand
CGTTGAGGGCCGTTAACGGATCACTGATGGGAGTTTCACAGGAAGTAGCAATGAGAGAGAGCGCGAGCGTGGTAACGAGTCTCTTGGTGTTCATAACGTGTCCTCTTGAACTAGAGTTCCAGCGTGTTTGTCCTACGCACGTGCAGCCGCCGCTGGGTTTTGAGGATGATAAGGGCGGTGGAGTGATCTCACCAAATCGCAAGGGCCTTGGGCCCAGAGCGCTAACGTTTTAGTGAGTTAGCGGATAATTCAAAAAACGCATAGCAAAAGGGCCGCCAGAAGAATCGCCAACTTTTTAAGGTTGAGTAAAACAGACGGGCGGTTTTCGGCAAAAGTTTTGTTGTAGAATAATTGCAAACAAGGAGTGCTCATCTATGAAGTCATTATTACTCGCCAGTTTCATGCTCTTCGCAGGCTGTTCTCAGCTACCGGAAGGTAAGCGCGATGTCGCCCAAGCCCGTGGCCGTGAGTTCGGCTACTACTTTACTCGCAACATTAATAACAACCGGGACAACGGCAACATCTCTTTTGCTAAGATTTTCCGGAACCCAGAACAAATCCAGCAGATGACAGCGCCGTTCATCAAGGGTGCGTTGGTCGAAATCAATAAGACCAATCCACGTGCCCGTGGCACCGTCGACTTCTTCCACCGCGGCAACCGTCTCGAATCGCTGTTTGTCACTTCAGTGACTCCGGTTCAGCACGTTTACATCTCTCTCAATATTCCGACTCTGGAAATTGGTGACATCAGCCTCCGTTTTGATCCGTTGGACTTCTCAGTGAGATCGATCACTCTTATGCTTAACGATGAGCAGGTCACTGACTGGGGCGGGCGCGAGTCTGAGTTCGGTGTGATCTTCAAGAACGTGTCGACGAATCTTTACTACTTCGGCAAGTCTTACTCTGACATCGATGCAGAATACCAAGCACGGTCGGCCTGTGAAGCGCAGAGCTTCGCGAACGGTTGCCGCCTCTTTAAGCGGGAAATCATCCAGGCCGGTTTCCAGAACCTCGCCTGTAAGTTGAAAAACACCAGCACCAACAAGTTCTACCTCGGTGAAGCTCCCAGTGTGCTGGAGGCGGAGTTCATCGTGCGGAATGCGTGTTCGCGCGAGTCGTTTAACAACGGCTGTGTGGATAGCACCCTCGAGTGCTCGAACCCGAATGAGCGCATGGGCGAACAGTTCTGCATGGTGCGGAACTCGTCGACGAACAAGTCGTACCTGGGCAAAGGCGACAACGCCATCCGTGCGAGCTTCGAAGCTCAGCGCCAGTGTGCTGCCGAATCGTTCAACAATGGCTGTGGCAATCCGGTCTGCGAGCAGGTTGATCCCATGCGCGGTCAGCGTCCATTCAATTGCCTGATTGAAAACCCGAGCACGAATAAGTCTTACCGTGGAACCGGTGCAAGTCGCTTGGAAGCTGAATTCAACGGCCGTCGTGCTTGTGAATCACAGAGCTTCTCTAACGGTTGCCGCGTTCAACGCTGCGATTAGTAGACTCTCTTAGAGGGCCACCTTCGGGTGGCCCTTTTTTTTTGACCTGCAGGAATCTAGAGCTGCGGACAGCTCACGTCACCGATCTGCCAGCGTGCGCTCGGTGGATTGTTCACGTCGATCTGTGCACTTTCGATGTAGATCGAGTGCGTCGCCGGATGCGTGCCATCGAAGTAGTACAGCACGGTCAATTCAGTCGTGTAGTAGGTGTCGACGATGCCTTGATCGATGCGATCGACTCGCACCGCTGTTGCTTTTTCCGACAGGCTCCAGTGGGCGACGTAGTCCCCGCAGGTCAAGGCCTGATCAATCACAGCTTTCTGCAGCTCTTTCGGGAGCTTGCTGTCGCGGAGAAAGACCTGTTCTGGTGAGACGGCCTGGGCGGCCAGGGAAACGAAGACGAGAGCGAGCAACATGAATTTCATAGAAACCTCCGGGGGTTGAATCGTGTGACCCCCGGGTTCTAGCAAAAGAGATTCTTGTTGCGTGCGAAGATTGCGTCAGAGAGATTTCACGTTTTCACAAAAACTAGCGGTAGACCTTGTTGAGGATCTCCGCCAGACGCTTTCCGCCCATGAGCAACTGCGAGTTCATCATGGCAAGATTCTTTTTGTAGTACACGTTACTCAAAACATTGTCTGAGCCAAAATTGTAGATGTCGGCACGGGCGCCCATGCATTCTTGGATGATCTTGCTGAAGCTGATTTCTGGCAGATCGTACGGAGCGAGGACGAAATACTTCTGCTCGAGGGAGTCGGCGTACTCTTCATAGCTCAGTGGTGACTTTTTTATGAAGGCCGAATCCCAGACGGCATGCAGGTTGGTGCTCTTGCCTTCAAATTTTACTCGCGTGGAGTTACCGCCGCGGTCTTCGGGACGACCGACGTGCAAGGGTTGGTGAATGTCCCCGACAAAATGCACGATGAACTTCAGGGCGTTTTCTTTTTCGATCGCAGTCGCACGCGTGTTTTTGATCACAGCGATCATGTCCGTGATGGCCGTGACGATGTCGCCCTCATGGGAATGTTCTGCGGTGGAGTAATCTTGCCCATCAGGAATGTCGACGAAGTGCCAAGGCTTCGTGTGAACCCAAGTGGCGTCGGCTTTGATCGAGTCGGCCCAGTTGGCAACGTCTGCAAGAGTCTGCCCATTGAGTACTTGGGAGACGGCCTGTTTCGCTTTTGCTGTGAGATTGTTTTCCGCGACCTGCGCGACAATCCTGTGGCCTTGTGAGCCCCAGCCCCAGGCCGCATGCGTGAAAAGTGCGAGAGAAAAAACGAGTAGAGATCTCATGAAAACTTCCTTGTTTGTTTGAGATAGGTAGATGGTAGAGAACTAGGATTGAGATGGTCAATGTAGGTCTGCGTCATTCGAGATGTTAAAGTCTTACTTCACTCAACTTAGAAAATTGGTGGACGCCCTCTGTTTTGCGGCCCTCTTAAACCGTTTTACCCTAGAGTAGAAGGACCCAGAGCAAAGGAATAAAATGGCAACCGCAACTTGGAATGGAACCGTCATCGCGCAGAGTGACGCAACCGTCGTCGTCGAGGGAAATCACTACTTCCCGGCGGACAGCCTCAGCCGCGAGCACTTTAAGAGCAGCACCACTCATACGACCTGTTCCTGGAAAGGAGTGGCGAGCTACTATGATGTTGTCATTGGAGACGCCGTGAATAGAGATGCGGCGTGGTTCTATCCGCAGCCGAAAGACGCCGCAAAAAACATCAAAGACTATGTCGCATTCTGGAAGGGAGTTAAAGTTACTCCATGATAGCGATCCAGAACTTGTGCAAGTCACTCGGTGGCAAAGCCGTGCTCCGCGGTTTTGCCTTAGACGTGCAAGATGGTGAGACCGTGGCCCTGCTTGGTCTCAGCGGATCGGGGAAGACGACGATCTTAAAATGTCTCTGCGGGCTTCTCTTGCCGGAGCAAGGCACGATCACTTTTGACGGTGTACCGCTCACGGCAGAATCTCGAAGTCAGCTTCGCCAGCGGATGGGCTACGTGACCCAGGACGGCGGACTCTTCCCGCACCTCACACTCAAGCAGAATCTTTCCATCGTGGGTCAAGAGACGGGTATGCCCGAAGCTGACATCGAAGCTAGAACGCGCGAGCTCGCACTGCTCGTCAAGCTTCCCCTTGAAATCCTCGATCGCTATCCGGCGCAGGTTTCCGGAGGTCAACGTCAGCGTGTGGGACTCATGCGAGCACTCTTTCTGAATCCATCGTATCTCCTGCTCGACGAACCACTCGGCGCGCTCGATCCCATCACGCGGCGTGAACTGCAAGGCGAGCTCAAGGAGCTCATCAAGCGTCTAGGGAAAACCGTCATCTTGGTGACCCATGACTTGCTCGAGGCCCGCCGGCTAAGCACGCGCATCATCCTGCTCGAACACGGCGCGATCTCACAGCAGGGGAGCATGGAAGATCTGCTCCACCATCCCGCGAATGATTTCGTCCGTCGCTTCGTCCAAGCGCAGGATCACACATGAAGTGGCTCCTCTTTTTTGTTCTGTCCTCTCATGCGCTGGCGCGTCCCTTGGTGGTGGGGTCGAAGAAGTTCACCGAATCGGTGATCCTCGGAGAAGTGCTGCGGCTTGCCCTCAAGGACGACGGAAAGGATGTGACCCACAGTCAGGAGATCGGTGGGACACGGATTCTTTGGAACGCACTCGAGAGCGGTGACATCGACCTCTATCCCGAATACACCGGAACCATCGAGGAAGAACTCTTGCAGCGGAAAACAACGAGCTTTGCGGAGCTCCGGACGTTACTGCGTCAGCAGGGGATCGGAGTCTCGCGGCCCCTCGGTTTCAACAACACCTATGCCCTGGGAATGAAGACGGGGCTTGCGGAAAAAATGGGGATCGCGAAGATCTCAGACCTGCAGCGATTCCCTCGCATCAAGCTGGGCCTCTCCGGCGAGTTCTTACAGCGCAAAGATGGCTGGCCTGGTCTCAAGCGCGCTTATCGCCTTCCCCACGACGGTGTGAAGGGGCTCGACCACGACGTCGCCTACCGCGCGATGGAACAGGGAGACATCGAGGTCGTCGACCTTTACTCGACGGATTCGGAGATCTCCTACTACGGCCTTAAAATTTTGGTCGACGACCTTGGGTACTTTCCCCGCTACGAAGCCGTCATCCTCTATCGCCTCCAGGCGGAGTCGGAGGTGGCGTCGGTCATGGAACGGTTGGGCGGCAAGATTTCGAACGACCGGATGATCGAACTCAACAAGCGGGCGAAGAGTGATAAGGTTCCGGCCAACAGAGTGGCGGCAGATTTTCTCCTGCAAGACCTCGCACTGAGCGTCGAGGTCAAGCAGCGCACGCGCTCGGAGCGAATCCTTCACACGACTGTCGAGCACCTGCGCCTCGTTTTGATTTCGATGTTTTTCGCGATCCTCATCGCCATTCCTTTGGGTGTCATCGTGGCGAAGCGGCGGCACCTTGGCCGCGGCATCTTGGCGGCCGTGAGTGCGATCCAGACCGTACCGGCGCTGGCACTGCTGGTGTTGCTCATCAAGCCGTTGGGGTACCTCGGCTTAAGTGGCATCGGTGACACGCCGGCCTTGATCGCGCTCTTCTTCTACAGCCTCTTGCCGATCGTGCGGAACACGCTTTCAGGGATTCAGCAGATTCCGGAAAATCTTCAAGAGACTGCTGAGGTGTTAAATCTTTCTGCTCGCACGAAACTGTGGAAGATCGAGTTGCCGCTCGCGCTCCCGTCGATCCTCGCCGGGATTAAGATCGCACTCGTCTTGAACGTGGGATTCGCGACACTCGGGGCGCTGGTTGGCGCCGGTGGCTTCGGGCAGCCCATCTTAACCGGCATTCGTCTGGATGATTATGGCCTGATTCTCGAGGGGGCCCTGCCGGCCACGATCCTCGCTCTCGTCTGCCAGGGGTGCTTTGATTGGCTGGAGAAACGGCTCGTTTCTCCGGGCCTGAAACTCTAAAAAACTACTTCTTGAATTTAGCGTTCAGGGATTTGATGAGGGCCTTCCATTCCACTTCATCGTTCAAGATGTCCTGCGTCTCTTGTGCCCATTGCGCGAAGCCGATGAAGGTGTCGGTGGGCTTTGAACAATTCGCGTCCTTCGTCTCCGTGTAGAACGAGTAGTTGGTTGACCAGCAGCCCGGGAAGTAGCGGTTGTACATCTTTTCGATCATCGTCGAGTAATCGGTGAGGCTCAGGTCCGGCAACGGTGAGTTCACGTAGGGTGCAAGAATGGCCGGGAACTGAGAGATGCTGATGTCGCGCTTGAGCACGCTGTCCATGGTCTCTTCGTAGAGTTCGATGATGCCGAATTCTTTTGAGATGATGGTGTAGCCTTGCGCCGGATAGACGCGCGCCGGGAAGCAGTAGTTCTTGAACACGATCACATCAGCGCTTTCGAACATGCAGCTTTGCGTAGAAACGAACCCGAACATCTTCCCGGTTTCAACGTAAGTGAATTGCGTTTGCTCAATCAGCTTCAGGAGAGCGGGCACTGACTTGGCTTCCAGATCGGCCTTGGCGTGCGCGAAAGAGAGTGAGAGAGCGAGGAGGCTTGCGGCGAGGATGGTTTTCATAGAACCATTCTAGGCATGGTGAGAATGTGAAGACAATTTTCGGAGTTTGCTAGTCAGATATGTTTAACGCAACAGCCAAAGCCTTTATATATTCTTGAGACTTAGGAGTGGGAAAGTTTTTCGTTGAATTGCATGCGTGCCTTCGGAGGTTCACATGCTGTTTGATATCGAAAAATGGGTACTGACTCATCATGCACGAATGAGGCAAGTTGAGCGCAACATTACGAATGAAGAAATGGAATGTCTTTTTGAAGAGTTTTGATTCTTGCATCTACCAAGGGGCCAAATACATTCTTGTGCGGCACTTTAATGACCGAAATGATAATAAGATTGCAGCCGTGGTTGTTCCAGGCGATAAAAATATATGGATCATCCTCACGGTGATGGTCAATTTCCAGGTGGCAGCATGAACTTTCCGCAATTCTTTCGCGATACCGAGCATGATTTTTTATCAATCAAGCTTGCTCCAGGTATTGAGACACGTTCTTACGTCAAAGATGGATGTGTGATTTCCGAAGATGAAGATGGGCGCGTTATTGAAATTCAAGTGCTCAGTGTTTCTAATTTCTCCACCGACACGAGATAGGCCTAGTCTTCATGACGCAGAATACGGTGCGAACTGATACCCGAAAGTCCCGAATTGCGCCCAGTTAGCACGGATTATTTGTCCGAATTATCCCCCTTCACAGGCAGAATGCCTTCGCTAAGGTCTAAGTAAGGGCCAGCAAATGGCTAACCTAGGGGGGAGCTTATGAAACAGGTATTTTTATTCGTTGTGTTGATGGTTGCTGCAGCAAAGAGTTTCGCATGCTCCATGGAAGTCGATGAGAACTACACGAAGAATCTTTTGGTCGCTCACGCAGCAAGTTACAACAGCCTGTTCTTGCCAAGCACTTCGGGCGTGACTGTGACTGACTATAGCTTGTCGTTTGAAGGCGGTGCTGGGGGCGGTAGCTGCCCCGATTACATGATCACCAGCGCTCGCGTGAAGCTCGAGCACGTCAAATCCACAACCAGCATGTGCAGCTATGAAGTGACCGTGGTGCACACTGTTTATATCGGTAGCGACACTCCTAGCGGCCCAGTGGAGAACGTCGAGTTCTTGGACGCCACTGCGGCGTGCTCGACCTCAAGAGGTTCATTCCGTCGCATTCCTCGCAGGATCCCGATCCCGTTGAAAGTTCCTCGGGTTATCATCAAACCACGCTTGTAATTTCTACAAGGGCCAGGACAGTCGGTTCTGGCCCTTGATACGAGGTCTCCAAAAACCTGGAGAACCTATGAAAAACCTCATCATTTCAGCTGCCCTTCTCATGTCTGCGACGGCCCAAGCCGTTACTTGCAACGTCAAAACGCAAGCCGATGCCGCTGCCTGCATGGAGAAGTTGGCCAAGTCGCTACCAGAATACGAAGAACCGAATGAAGCGTTCACGACAGCACGCAAAGATTTACTCAAGGCCGTCATCAACGGAACCAGTGGTGATGCAGCTTCATTGAGAGCCGCCGCCAAAGCTGATTTCGTCGGAGCGATTTTGCGTCATGGTGACGAGCACGAGATTGAATACTACGCGATTAGTAAAGGCCGCAGTGTGAAGCCTTTGGACGTCGCTACTTTGTACGTCGTCGACATGCCGGACTCCTTGCGCGACGGAAACGGCGAACCTTTGCCGGAAACTTCCATCCTCGCGAACCCACTGACGTGGTTCTTGGGCGACAAGAGTGGTCGTGACACAGATGTGTTTGAAGACATCGAAGCCGCCATCGCTGAAGCCGTTGCGACTCATTAAGCTCTAGGTGAAGTTCAGTTCGGATCGCCTCCTCATCTCATCCTGGGAAGCTCAGCACGCCGCTGCGTTTTTTGAGCTCTCCCAAGATGCAGGCTTCAATCTTTTTCCCATCACACTTTATCGCCAGTCCACTATCGAGTCCGCTCGGGAGTGGATCATGAACTCAAAAACTAAGTGGGGCGTGTGGGAGAAACACACCGGTGAACTCATCGGTATCGGTGGGCTCACCCCTTGGCAGCTCGGCGCCGAGGAGTTGGTGGATATCACCTATCGTCTCCGTGAATCCGCGTGGGGCAAGGGTCATGGACTTGAGTTGGCGCAGGCGTTAGTTCGGTACGGTTTTGAGGAGATGGGGTTGCGGCAGGTCACTGCCACCATCACACCCGATAATGAAGCCTCCAAAAAAATTGCCACCAAACTAGGAATGGTGTTCGATCAGCATATCCTCCTAAAGAATGTACCGACCGATGTGTATCGTCTGAAGCTTAAAGACAAAGAGATGCCTCCCAGGATATGAAGAAGCCTTGAAAATTCTAATTTTGGTACTCATGACAATTTTATCGCTCCACACTCACGCCGCTCAAAGCACTGCCATCGCACATGCTCTACGTCTGGCACCTGGAGTTGACCCCAAGCTTGCGCTGATGAACTACGCGAAGTTGCATAAGCTCAAAGCAGCGTCGGTGGTTTCGGCCGTCGGCTCTCTAAAGACCACGGCCCTGCGTTACGCCAACCAACCCACTGTCACAACACTGGAAGGTTTTCGTGAGGTCCTCAGTCTCAGTGGAACATTTTCTGATGAGGCGGCTCATCTGCATGTCAGTGTGGCCGATGACAAAGGCGCAGTCTTAGGAGGTCATCTCGCGGATGGCTCCAAGGTCTACACTACGCTCGAGCTTGTCGTGCTGGTCTACCCGGAACTCATCTTCGCTCGGGAAACCGATCCCCAGACGACCTTCAAAGAACTCGTGATAAAGAAAAAGTAGCCTTACTCGTCTGCGCCGGAGTTAGCGCCTTCTTTGCGCGGCTTTATCGTGAGAATGGCTTCGGCAAACAGTGCGGTGTACATCGCGAACAATGCCAGCCCGGAGAGCATCAGTACGACACTGAGAATTTTCCCCTCGTCAGTCTTCGGCGTGATGTCGCCGTAGCCGGTGGTGGTGGCCGTGGCGAAGGCCCACCAAAGTCCATCGATGTAATGATTCACGTTGGGGTTAATCCCCCTCTCGATCATGAAAAAGAATCCGGCGCAGACGGCGATGAAGCCGTTGCCAATGAGCGTAAGCAGGAGGAAGCCCGGGGACGTCAGGACCTGCCACATCGCCTTAACGAGGGCCTTTAAGTGCTCATCCATCTGTGTCGGCACCTTCGACCGCCGGGAAGAACTGCTGCTTCTGTCCAATGGCATGTCCCGCTGGGATCGGCGTGCCTAAGTTCTCCAGCTTGAAAACATCTGCTGGGAGATTGAGCGACTGGCGCAATTTCTCCATGGTCGCCGGTGCGAAGGGATGGAGCATGATCATGAGATTCTTTAGCACGTAGAAACACGAGTAGAGGGCGTCTTGGCGACCTTCGAGAGGAGCGCGGTCATCGTGGGGCTTGAACTGCACGAAGAACGAGTTCACTAAACGTGCGTAGTTTTCAATTTGACCTAGGAGCGTGACGTAATCGGCCTTCTCCATGTTCTTGACGTACATCTGCACTATTTTTAGTGTTTCCTTCTCCGCTTTCTCCAGGAGTTTTCCGGCAGGAACCTGGCCGTTGAATTGAGAATGCACCGCCGAGATAGGTTTCTCCATGGCGGCATTCAGCGGGCCCGCGAGGAACTTGTTACGTTCCTTGAAGGTTTCGAAATCAAAGTTCGATTGTTTGTCAGCCAGTCCCAAAGTCGAAAGGAAGTAGCGCAATTGATCCGGGTGAAAGCCCATCTCTTCCGTGAGCTGATCGGCCGAATAGAAATTGCCACGGGACTTGCTCATCTTCTCGCCGTTCACCATCAAGTGGAAAACCGAATAGACATCCGTCATGGTCCAGTTGTCATTCACGCCAAACCACATGGCCCCTTGCATGAGCACGTAGAAATACACGTTGTCTTGTCCCAGGAATTGGAAAATGCGTGACTCGGGATCTTTCCAGAAGCGCTCGTACTCTTGGGGATCGCGGCCTCTCTGTTTCAAGGCGACTTTCGTGAATGAGATTGGCGCGATGAGGGAATCCGGCCACACGTAGAGTGTTTTATTTTTCATCTCCGGATCGATCTCGGCGGGCACGGGAATTCCCCAGGTCACATCCCGGGTGATGGAACGATGGGCCCAGCCATTCAACGGGAGAGTTGTGATCCCGGCCGCCGCGAGCATGTTCGAACCGGCCGTGTAGTCCGCCTTGTTCTCAAACTGCACCACAACTTTTTTACCAGGAGCGTAGCGCGATTTATGCTTCGGTAACGTCGGACGCAGTTCTTTAAAGACAGGTTCGTGGGTGTTATCGAACTGCAGCGCCGGCTGCACCGTCTCAAACACTTCGTTGAACACACACTTGCGCCATTTGTTCTGCTTACTCTTGATCCACTCCGTGAGCTGATCGCCGACCTTCCACATGTCCAGCCACAAGTGGGCCGTGTCGCGGAGTTCCGGTGTCGCATCGGAGAGGGAGGACTTCGGATTGATCAGCTGAGACGGATCGTACTGCGTGCCACAGACTTCGCACTCGTCGCTGTAGGCAGCGATGTTCGTGCAGTTCCCATTCGGACACTTTCCCGTCACATTCCGGTCTTGCAAGAAGCGCGAAATCTTCGGATCGAACCACTGTTTTGTGGTTTTCTTTTCGAGCAGACCGTTCTTCCAAAGCTTCTTCATGAAGTCTTGCGACGTCTCGACGTGAGTCGGGTAGCAGTCCGGGCGAGAGGTGCCGGAGAAAATATCGTAGGAGATGCCGTAGCGTTGTGTGGTGGCGACCTGTTTGTCGTGGATCAGATCGATGAACTCGCGCACCGGCTGGCCAGCCTTCAGCGCCGCCACTTCAGAGGTGGAGCCGTGGTCGTCGTTGCCCGAAACAAACAGCACGTTTTCCTGGCCAATCCACATGCGCAGGTAGCGCGCCATGATGTCTGGAGGAACGATCGCGCCGGCCATGTGGCCCAGGTGAATTGGACCATTCGCGTAGGGCATCCCACCCGTAACAATGGCCGTCTTCGGCGGCTTAAGATTGCTTAAGACATCGTGTACGTTTGCGGGGGGTGTATACGGTTTATTCATGCCGCTATTGTACCTATCCAGGGAAAATTTGTCGTGCCTTGTTCGCCCCGTAGGTGCGTGACATACTTTTTGAAGCTTAATTTAAGTCGAGGAGACTCAATGAAATTTTTCTCTTACCTGGTCACGTTGCTTTTGATGGTGTCCTGCGCAAGCAAGCACCCTAATTCTCGCACTCTCTCCTCTGTAGAGAAGGACCTGACGGGTCACTATTTGGGAGTGGCGGACTACAAATCCCCGCACCCAGGCCCGAATAAAGCCGCCATTCGGATCTACTTCCACCCGACTGAAGGCGAACCAGGAAAATACACGGCCGTTTTGGTCGAGTATGTCGATCTTCTGAAAATGGCACCGAGCTACATCATTTCGAACAAGCTTCCTTTCCTCGCTAAGCGCGTGGGCTTTTTGAATAGCATCAGCCGCAACATCTCGGCCTACGAAGTGAACCCAGGGGTCAAGGAGAACACTTTTGAACTTTGGCCACTCTCTGTGGAAGGCGACCAAATTGTTGCTAAAAAAGAGGGGCAACCGCGCATCCTCACTCTTGATGAAAGCGAAGGCCTGAAGAATGTGATGGAGGGCGCCACCATCAGTAGCGTCAACCCAGGTGAGCCGAAGGAAATCTTCTTTCCGAAGAAAGACGACAAAAAAAGAAATGGCATCCAGTACGGCACGGCCAAGCTTGCGTACAGCAAAGCGAAGCTCGATTCGACCTGGCGCAAGCAGTATCTGCGTGGCCCCTACCTTTCTCAGTACGCCAAGAAAGACGACGTTGTCTTGAACCTCGGCAAAAACGCTGACGGCGACACGGCGTCATTCGTCATCAATGAGAAGTACGGCAAGGGCAAAGCCTCCCGCCGCGAGCGCGTTTTCACGAACAAGAAGTCGGCGTTCTTGAAGGGCGAATTCAAAGCCATCGAACCCCGTGATGGCATGTTCCTACTGCAATCAACGGACAGCGACGAGAAGACCGCTTCCATCGTGCACGGTCGCATTGGTTTGTTCATCGACGTGTTCGATGCGACGAAATCCCTTGGCCAAGACGTGGTTGAAGTGGCGTTCATCAATCCGGCCGATCCGGAAGACTTCTTGATGTACTACGAGCACCCGGATAACGGGGAAGGCACCAAAGAAAACGAAGTGAAGTAATCAAGAGGGCCCCTTTCGGGGCCCTCTCTTTTTTAGAGGGCTTTGAGGTTCTCTTCCAACTTATCAAACGATCCCGTCCAGCCTTGAGTCATTCCAGCGCGTTCTTCGATGAACGCCTGCAATTCATACGCCGTGAAGTTCCCGCAAACTTCTGAAGTTACCGTCACGCGAGTTTGGTCTGGTCCCTCTGCAGCGATGGTCACCGTGGTGAGCCACGTTTCGGGCCAGATAGGAGCGCCCGGGTGGCGTGCCATGTTGCCCTTCTGATCACAGAACTGCTGAATGAACGAAAGGCGATGAGGAGCGCTGATCTCCTGGTAGATCGATTTTCCATACATGGTGAATTCCGCATTTCCCATCGCGTACATGGCGGTCTCACCGACCTTGATGTCACCGCTGATGAAATGCATGTTCAAACCCGTCGGGGGCAACCACTTCGTGAGCTGCGCTGGATCTGACCACATCTTGAACATGGTCTCCAACGGCGCATCGAACGTGCGGTTAATGACGAAGGTTTTCTTTTGGAGCGTTTCCTCATCCAAGAACTCAGCGAGGCGATCCCAGGTGGCATTTCCGCCGGCCTGCTTGATGTGCTTCTTGATTTGCTCCGCTTCTTCGGGGGACTTAAGTGTCATGGTCATGTCCATGGTCGTCTTACCTTTAGACTCCGAGAAGTTCACCGTCACGCGAAACAGAGGTGGACGATCTTTGCTGGCCCCATGGTCGTAGACCAGGCGTTTGTACTTTTCGACTTCGAAGTACGTCGTGAGATTGTCCCAGTTCGTGCCGTCCGGGCCGTGCATTATGTAGTCCCACGTTCCGCCGGGCCGCAGATCTTTTCTGTGCGTCGTAATCGTGAAGCCGCGCGGGCCCCACCATTTAGCGACTTGTTTAACGTCGGTCCAGGCGTCCCACACCGCTTTCACGGGGGCATCGTAGACGCGCGTGATCTTAATTTCGTTACTTGGTTTTTTTGCGGACATTTTTCTTCCCCTTCTTCTCTTTGGCGACAACAGTTTTTAAGTAAGCTTCTAGGCGATCAAAACTCGCTTCCCAGAACACCCGGTACTGCTCCATCCAGTCAACGACGTCTTTAAGTCCTTCGCCGTTGATCTTGCAGGGCCGCCATTGGGCATCGCGAGACTTCGTGATGAGGCCGGCATGTTCGAGAACCTTGAGATGTTTGGTGATGGCGGGCAGACTCATGTCTTTCAAGAATGGCTTGGCGAGGTCGGAGACGTTGGCCTCACCTTTGGAGAGCTGCGCGAGCATGGCCCTGCGCGTGGGATCGGCAAGGGCGGAGAATGTCTGGCTTAACTGATCGGGCATAATATACCTGCTAGTTAATTAACTAATCGGTTAATTATGGAGCAAGTTAAGTTTTAAATCAAGGGGAGAGCAATGCGCTGGGATAAGTGGAGGATATCCAAAGGGAATCGCTTCCCTTTGGACATGGAATGAAACTAGAGACCGAGGTACTCGCGGCACTTCTTCTCCGCACCACCGAAGATCCCACCAAGAGCTGAGGTGGAAGCTTCTTTGCAGGCCTGCATGAGCTCGCCTGTAAGAATCGACGTGCGCTCGTAGTTGCCGGGTTCGCCATCGCGGTTTCTTTCGAGCAAACCTTGCGCCACCGTTGAGGGAGTCCAGTACGGAGCAGGCACGATGGAGTAGTAGCAATCGTAGGTGCCGGCCGCAGTTGTGCTCGGGAAGCGACGCTTCGTGAACATCTTCGCGATCAACTCGTCGTCGCCTTTCTTGAGTTCCTTGCAGTTGGTGCTGCCAGCGAACTTCTTGAACCAATCATTCTTTGAAAGCGGAGAGCGCACGAAACTTGGGAAGCCCGCGTCCACGGTCCACAGTGTTCCGTTTTCGTTCACCATGGGCGTGACGTGGTACCACCAAACCTTATCACCCGCTTCGCCGGTCTTCTCTGAGTAGAAGAGGAACATTTTTGCGGAGTCAATGTTGAGCTCTCTCTTCATGTCGTGGGCCCAGATGAGCGCACGGTTCGAGCAGATGGAACTGCCGAGCTTGATGAATTTTCTTTCCATGCCTTTGAAGACCGTCTCTTTGGTCAGACCGCGACGAGCGATGTCTGGCACCGTGTAGTTGAAGTCTTCCAACAAGATGTCTTGAGCGAACACGCTGCTCGAAATGAGCGCGCAGAAAACGAGAAACGAATGTTTCATGCAATCCTCCTGAGATTTGTGCTCAATCTAAGGAACACGAGGAGGGTAAGGCCTCTAAAATTGTAGAGTTTGTAAAAATTATAGAGGGGGGTTGCTTTTAACTCTGTGCGTTGAGAGGCAACTATTGAGTCGCTGCTCGCTCTTGTTAGGTGTTTTTAATATGTCCCAGGCATGCGGCAATATGAGTTTTAATCTTTTGAGAAATAACGGGTTTCTCAAAAATCATCACGTCATCCAACACATCAATGTCGTTCTTAAGTTCGGGCAGATACCCCGTGAAAAAGAATATGGGAGTAGGGATGCTCTGGTTTTTTGCCTTAAATAATTTGATGAAATCGAGGCCATTCAAAACAGGCATCTTGTAGTCGGTGATGATGAGGTCGTAGTGACCGACAGTCTCGATCATTTTAAGACCATCGGAACCATTGGCGGCCGTGTGAACTTCCACGGGAAAATCCCAGCTCTTAAAGTAGTGGAGCCAAATCTCCAAGAGCTCAACTTCATCATCGAGGATCAGTACTTTTTTCATTTCAATTCCTTGTTAGGAATTCATGATACATGGGCCGCGAGATTTTATTCTAAAGGATCTTGGGAATGTACCTCAATTAATTTTTAAACGCGTTAAAGCGGAGATGACTAGTGTGATGTTATCGAGGTGAGGCGGTCGCGATCAGTCCACAGCCCAGATATCTCATCCGTGCCACAAGGATGGGGCACGGTGTCCGATTTTCCAAGTTAGTTTAATGCTCGCGCACTGAGAGTCGGGAACGTCTCCAGGCTCTTCGGGTGGATCAACTCTTCGTGGTTCTTATAGATCCGCGGAGTCAGGTAGATGTACTTGAGCGCGCGCCACTTCGGCATGCACTGATACTTCTGGGGATACATCTCTTTCAAGAGCTTGTGGATGGTCTTGGCGTGCTTCGGAGAGACGCGCGGAAACAGATGGTGCTCGACGTGGTAGCCGAAGTTTAGGTGCACAAAAGTCGAGACCGGATCGGCGGTCACGCTCAACGAGTTCACCAAGGGATCATTGATCTTCGTGAGGGGGGAGATGTTGTGGTTGGTGATGATGTAGCTCAGGATCACGTAGTTTTGCAGCATCAACGGGATGACGACTAACCACAGTAGGTTGTCGAACCCGACGACATACAAATAACCGGCAGCGAGTACGCAAATCGCGGCGAACTCGAGGTTCACGCGTTTGTGGTCGAGGTCGGCCCACATGCGACTCTTGAAGCGCAGGTAGAACTGATTAAGGAGAGACTGCAGAGAGAACCAGTAGAACAAGTAGCCGTAGCTCAAAACGTTCTTTGAGCCGGGAGAGAGTTGGAAAATAGCGCGCATCAGTTTGCTGCGCTTGAAGACGGACAGAGTAGGAAAGGCGTCCGGATCTTTGTAGATCAGCTGCGTGTTTCCGTGATGGAGAGTGTTGTGCCAGAAGCGCCAGTACGTCGGGGACAACAGGTACGGACCGAAGCCGATGAAACCGATGAGATCCTGCAAGAGTTTGCTTTTGAAAACGGAGCCGTGCAACGTTTCGTGAGCAAAAAAGGCGAGGCTGGCATTGAGCTGTCCGATCACAAGACCCGCGAGTAACTTGTAGTACCAAGCTGGGTTCAGCATCACGACAAGTGCGATCAGTGAGATGTTGAGGGCGAGAAAGCTGACAAAATAAACAGTCCGTCCTGGTGTGCGCTCGAACACATGGGCCGGAAGTTTCCGCTTGAGTTCTTGCTGGTAGAACGTCAGGGCCTTCAGCGGAACTTCAGTCTCCCTAAAGGTGGGAGTGAAAGGCGCAGGACTGACGGGTTCAATCTGTGTGTTCAAGGGGGGCTCCTGGATAAACTCAGTATACGCATGCATACTGAGTAAAGCAATTTTTGAGTAATAACTACCTAGGTGCATGATTTTTATAGGAATACTCAGTTTGTTTAGTTAACGTCTTTTTATGGATAAGCGGGCAGAACAGAAAGCGAGGACACGCAAAAAGCTCATTGATTGCGCACTCGAACTGAGTGCCACCAAGGGCTTTGCGGCGCTGAGTATTCGCGAAGTGGCCCAGGCCGCAGAGGTCACGCCGGCCGCGTTCTATCGTCACTTCCGCGACATGGAAGAGCTGGGCCTTTGTTTAGTGGATGAGATCGCCGTGAGCTTGCGGCGCTTGCTGAGAAACTCCCGCAAAGAATCCATGACCAAAGATCTCCGCGGCATCACCGAGTTCACCATCGAGAGTTTTCTCGTCTATGTGAACGACAACAGCAACTTGTTCCGTTTGTTGCTGGGTGAGCGCCAGGGTGCCTCCGATCCCTTCAGAAGAGCGATCCGCAAGGAGATGGACATCTTCGTTGTGGAACTGACGGAAGACCTGGAACGCATCGCCAAGGGCCGTCAGCACTCCCTTCGTCATCCAGCGTTTGCTGCTGAAGCCGTGGTGACGATCGTGTTTACTCTGGGAGCTGAGGCTTTGGACCTTCCGAAGTTCAAGCAGGACAATTTGAAGATGCGGATTGTGGAAGAAGTGAACATGATCATTCGTGGTGCGAGACTTCATAGCAAGAAAGCACGATGAGCCTTAAATGTAGAGGCCGGTGATCACCGCCACGACGAAGGAAAGGTAGAGAGGTCCGAGGGTCGGAAGTCGGATCGCTCTTCGCTTTGATCGCAGCACAAAAACCGTCTTGCTCAAGACGTTGCCTGCTAAGATCGCACTGACGACATGTCTGGCACGAGGCAAGTCCGCCGCTTCACGAAACTCCGTCATCGTCGCGACGAGCACTCCGTGCGCCTCAAAGACTGAAACCAGAAACGCCGACCAAGTGTAGGGCAGCTCGAGGGTGTGACTTGTGAAGCGCATGACGTAGGTGAGCACGACGATGAAGAGTGAGAGGTAAATCATTTTCTTCCAGATGATGGGATCGTCGTTGTCGTCGACGATCTGCACGGTGGTACTTCCCGCCGTCGATTTGGCCTGTTGATACAGCAGAATGGCCAGCAGGAGAACGAGGATCTGCGCGATGAACGGCGCGACCAGTTGGGCCGCCTGGGGATGGAGCGTGTAGATGATGAAGATGCATTCGAAGAGCATCGAAATGGTGGAGAGCAGGAGCGCCTGCGCGATGAGCTTTGGGGGGTAGCTGTCGAGCTCCGGATTTCGCGTGATGCGCAGATGTGTCATGGTGCTCGAAATGAACCCGCCGCAAAGGCCTTGGATCAAGAGACCTTTCTTTGCGCCCACCAGCCGCGTGCCAAGGTAGCCGAGGGACTCGAGAGTGCTGAAGAGAGCAACGATCTTGAGCAGGTTCACGACGCTTGTGCCTTCGATCACGAGGATGTCGGCGGGGATCGTCAGCACGCCGATCCAGAGCGCTGCGAGGATGAAGAGATCGAACCAGATTTTTTTATTGTTGAGAGGTAGTTTTATTTTGGATCCGATCGGAGACCTTCGCGGATTTTTTCGAGGAGAAGACCGAGTTTGTTGAGGCCTTTGCGATTTCCGCAGTCTCCCCAGTAGCAGTCATGTTCCGTGTGCTCGTAGAGTCGTGCGTCGCCGGTCGAGAGCAAGAGCGCCTTGAGCTCAGGATAGCGCGTGAACTTATCCATCACCGCTTTTTCCATCGCCGCATCTTTGACCTGTTCCCAGTCCGCGCGCTTGGGAACACTCTTGTCGCGCCCGCGGTTGGCCGACTCCATCGGATCAGGGGCCGCTTGCACCCAGGCGATCAATTCTTTCTTCTCGTACTTCATGGCCTGGTAGTAGTGCTCGCTGGTGGGCCACCACTGGCCATCGACGAAGATGGGGAAGAGCGCGAAGTTGGAGAATTCGCCGTAGGGCTGCGAGCGCGAATAGAAGTCGATGATCTTTTCTTGCGTTTGAACAGCGGCGGTCGCGGGATACTTCTCGTAGTGTGTCGCCTTGGGCGTCGTCGGCAATGAGGCGCAGGAGACGATCAGAAAGAAGATTGCAAAGAAGCGCATAGAAACTCCGTAGAAACCGTTTGCGCTAGACTATGGTTTCTACGGATGTGTGTAAACTATTCGATCGAAAAGAGGCAGTTATTCCCGCCGGTGCTTTGGTATTTTCCTGGGACGAGTTTTGTGAGGAAGGCCTGGGGTGTCTTCGGAGACGCGGGAGTTGTTCCCCAGTAAACCGCGAAGAGCTCTTTGCCAATCATCAACCCGTATTCTGGGAATGTACTCTTGTCGGTGGGGCAAAATTGGACAGGAAGAATCTGAGTGCCGTCTTGTCCGTTGCTACCGTTCTGACCGTCTTGACCATTCTGGCCATTTTGACCGTTCGAGCCAGCGAGGCCCGGGATACCTTGTACACCAGGAAGGCCTTGCTCACCGTTGAGGCCATTCACGCCGTTACAAACTTCGATGGCCGGCGACTGAGAGCTCGTTATTTTTACGCCACCTTGAGGACAGGTCGCACTCGCAACGACACCTTCAAGAGTGATAGAGGCGTTCGTGCCATTTGTGCCATCCACGCCGTTCACACCGTCGATCCCATCAACGCCATCAGTGCCATCAACGCCGTTGGTTCCATTCGTGCCATGGCACAAGGCCTTAACCTTGATGAGCTCTTCCACGTCGTCGGAAAAGAGTCCATCGGAGTTGTTGTCGCGGAAAGTGAAGATCGAGATGCCACCGGCCGCGCAGACGAGACCCGGGGAGATGTCGGCGAAATCGACTCCAGTGGAGACACCGTCGAGACCGATGATGGTAGCACCGTCGCTACCGCTGGCCCCGTCTTGTCCGTTTTTTCCACAGGCAACCAGGGTGCTGAGAATAAGAAGTAGGGTTAGGGCTTTCATCGATTCACTCCATTGAAAAGAGACCGTCAGGTCTAATGGAGCAACACCTGTGCCAACTCTAAATGAGTTTTATCGCATCTGAGGTTAAGAAATGCCTAAAAAGTGCCATTTCGGCCTAATCTGTAAAGACTTTGGCACCGACTTCTTTAGTCACACTTCGCACTGAGGAATTCGGCCTTGAACCGCACCTCAGACTTCTTGCCTTGGCCCGTCACAATATTAGTAACGCCTGACATGTGGGTGGGGTCGGTGACTTTCCACTTCGTATCGCCATACGCACCATCTTCGCATTTGAATTTCATGCTCATGGAGCTGGAAGATTTCTCGAGGTCCGAAACTTTACACTTCTGATCTTCTTGCTGCTTCTTCAGGCCGAGATCACCGTCGAGCATTTCTTTGGTGTAGCAAATGGTCATGCCATTTTTATCAAAACCGACTTTAGGCATGTCAGGATTTGTTTTTGTCATCTTCGCCATCATCTCTTCCATTTGCTTTCTCTGCGCCGGAGACATGTCCTTCATGGCTTCACGCATCTTCGCCATCGGATCACCCATCGATTTTCCATCTTGAGATATTTGCGTCTCGAGCTTCCATTTGCCGGGTTTTGCGCCAAGACCTGCAAAGGCCGGAGAAGTAAGAACAAGAAGAGACAGAGCGAGCAAGAGGTGTTTCATGGGTAACCTTTGTGAATTTGAATACTGTGATGCTAGCATGAACCCATGACTGAGTTACAGATTAAAGATGAAGTTTTAGGCACCGGAAAAGAAACCGTCAAAGGTGCGTTACTCATTACACAATACGAAGGCTTTCTTGAGGATGGAACAAAATTTGATTCTTCCCGTGACCGCGGCCAGCCCTTCAAATGTGTCTTTGGTACGGGGCGCGTGATCAAGGGCTGGGACCTCGGTTTAGTGGGGATGCGGGAAGGCGGCAAACGCACGCTGCATGTTCCGGCGCATCTCGCCTACGGAGAAAGACAAGTGGGCGCATTGATTCCACCTCACTCCAATCTTATCTTTCACATCGAGTTGCTAGAAGTTCTCACGCGCGAGTAGCGGCTACCAACTTCCGGAAGCGCCACCGCCGCCCGAGCTGCCACCGCCCGAACTTGAAGAACTCGAACTGCTGAAGCCTCCACTTGAGCTGGAGGAGCTACTGCGCATCGGTGCCGTGTAGGTGCGACCGAACATGGTGTACGTCGAGCCAGGAGTCTTGCTGGCACGATGAACATTGAGCCGACGACGAGCTTCTTTGCGCAGATAGTGTTTCTCGGAAAAAAGCGTTCTGATGTTCTGCAGACTAAAAAACCAGGCGAGAGCGATGCACAGGGCACCGAGACCATAGAATCCTATCGTCAGCTCTCTTTCCCCAAACACGAGTGGGAAGACCACGATAAAAACGCCCGGGTTGACCAAGAAGAACAACTTCATTCCAAGCGTGGGGCCAGAAGAAGCACCCAGCACGAACGGCAGCCAGGAGAATTTTTTATCCTTCCTCGCTTTCTCAAATGCCACGGGGCCAACCATCAGGGCGATGATGAGAGCACAGATCTGCAGGAAAGCAGGAACGCCGACGAAAAGGAAGGCCCACAGCTGCGCGTGGCGCACGCCTGTTTGAAACTCCGGGCCATCGCCAAGTTCGGGTTCCATGCTGGGAATCTGGGACTGGCCCTTCATCTTGCTCATCACCTCACTCAAGGCCCCGGAGATGCCCTCTTCAAACTGGCCTGCTTTGAAGTGGGGCTTCATGGTGTCGTTGATGACCTGCGAGCAGAAATAATCGGTGAGTTCACCTTCCAGACCGTAGCCCACTTCAAGGCGCATCTTGCGATCTTGAATGGCGACGATGATGAGGAGTCCGTTGTCCTTGTCCTTCTCGCCGAGGGCCCAGTGCTTGAACGTCTTTTCCGCCGCGTCTTCGATGGACTCATCGTCGAGGGTATTGACCACCAACACGGCCGGTCTCACCGTCGTGGCTTGTTGCACGTCGGTGATTCGTTGGTTGAGATGGGCGATGGCTTCGACGGAGAGCGCGCCGGAGGTGTCCACCACGTTCGGCGTGAAGGGGGGAACCTCAAAAGCAAGAGCGGCGAAGGAGAAAAGCACACACGTGAAAAATAGACGCATCGTTCTTTTATAGCACGAACTAGCAGTTAGGGCGCTGTTGTTATAAGATTTTGCTTCGGTAAAACATGAGCACTTCGTTACGAAAAAGAGCACTCATCCTTGGAGCAGGACCGGCCGGTCTGACGGCCGCACTCGAGCTCCTGCGCCACACCGACATTCAACCCGTCATCATCGAGCGCTCCGCGAACTGCGGCGGCATGGGCCGCTCCTATCCCCTTGGCTCCGGGACGGTGGACGTGGGTGGCCATCGGTTCCACACGGCCTCTGCCCGCGTGCGCGATTTCTGGCTCTCGGTCATGCCGGTGAGCGACACGGGATTTCGGATCAAGCGTCGCCGCTCCTTGCTGTTTTTCGAAGACCATTATTTTTCGTATCCCGTGAAGCTCACGTTGAACTCGATTGGAAAACTCGGACTTCTGCGCTCCCTGCGGATCGGGTTGTCGTTGCTAACGACGGAAAAGAGGCCCGTCGAGAGTCTCGAGGATTTCTTCCGCTGCACCTACGGCGATGAACTCTTTAAAGTTTTTTTCGAGCGCTACACCCAGAAAATATGGGGGCGCGCCAGTCGTGATATCCCCGCTGATTGGGGAGGCGAACGACTGAAGCGACCCAGCATCAAGGCATCGGAAAGTACTTTCTTCTATCCGAAGAGGGGCCCAGGATTTTTCTGGGAGAGTGTCTCTAGAGAGATTCTTCAGCGTGGGGGAGAGATCAGGACGTCCACATCTGTGGAAGGCATCAAAGGAACAAACGTCCGAACGGATAGGGGTGTCATTCAGGGTGACTTCGTTCTCTCCACACTTCCTCTGGCGCGACTGTGTCAGATGCTGGCGCCCAGGCAGAATTTTGTGTTGCCGTTTCGGTCCCTCGTTTCCGTGAACCTCGTGCTGAAGCGCTCGCGCGTGCGCGCACCTCAGGCCCAATGGATCTACATCAACGACGAGCGCGTGCAGGTGGCGCGGTTGCAGCTCTACCGGCATTGGGATGAGAGCATGGTGTCTGCGCCCGATGAGGAAATCCTAGGCCTCGAGTACATCGTGAGTACGAGCGATGCCCTGTGGCTGGCCTCCGATGAAAAACTCGTCGCTCAGGCCGTGGCAGAGCTCAGTCGAATGGGGATCTACGATGGTGAGATCGGAGCGAAGATCGTTTTGCGCTACGAGGAAGCCTATCCCTGCTACTGGGGCGACTACGCGCAGTTGCACGAGCTCCAGGCATTGGTCGATCGTCACCCACGAGTTTTTAGCTTCGGGCGCCAGGGGTTGCACCGTTACATCAACATGGATCAGGCGATGATGAGCGCACTGCGAGTGGTGGACCATATTCGTTCTGAGCGCGACGACAGAAAGTCTCTCTGGAGCGACTTCTCGGACTTGCATCTGCCAGAGTGAATTGTCACAATGGTGCATGCGTCGATTTCATCTTGAAGGTCTAGCCTTTATCCTGCCACTTTGGCTGTTCGGCCCTTTCCTTTTTTCCTCGTCTCTCTTCAACGAGACGGCCCCGCTGCATTTCGAGTACGCGGAGAAAAAATGGTTCTTCGAAAACCTCGCGCAGGGGAGCTGGACGTTTCTCTATCCATTCAACGAACTTGGTCACGGACTCCTGAACAATCCCGCGAGCGGTCTAGTGTTTCTGCCGAACTGGCTCCATGCGCTTTTGCCCTACCACATGGCCTACAAGCTCATCTTTTACGGCTTCTTTCTGGTCTTGTTTTTTGGTCTCCGAAGGCTGCTGCTCAATTTCACAAATCGCGAGCAGGCCAATGGAATAGCTCTGGTGGGCATGTCTCTGGGCATCGTCACGTCTCTGCCGATGCACGTGGGCCTTGGTTATATGAGTTTTTTTCCTTGGACGATTGTTTCAGTGATGGAGCTTTGGAAGGGGGAGCGACGGATTATCCTGGCTGCATTTTGCTCCAGTGCCCTGTTCCTCCTCGGCGATCCGTTCTTGATTCCCGTCGCTTGGCTCGCGGCCAGTGCGCTGGCTTTTGAACGCCGTCGCGTGCGGTCTTTTTCCCTGGCGATGTTGCAGGTCACGGGCCTCGTCGCGTTGGTCTGTCTTCCGCATTTGTGGTTCATGTTGCAAAACGCTCCTTTCAACTCACGCGCTCTTGGCATCGTGACCTCCGAGGCTCTGAGCTACTCGACGGCGCCGGTGAGAATGTTGGATTGGTTGTTTCCAGCGGCCAATCTTTACGATCTTGAGACGTACTTGGGTGATGGGTTCAATACGGGTTGGTGGTTTCCGCGCATCGGGGGCGGGGTCGCGCTGACCGTTCTCATGTTCCTCGGATTGAGGCAGGCTTCACGTCGAGAGCGCGGTGTCCTGCTCGTCTGGATCTGTGGTTTTGCCTTACTGTCACTGGGACAGTTTTTTCCACCTTCCGCTTTCGTCATGAAACTATTGCCGATCCGTTATCCCGAAAGATTCCTTGCCTACCTCGTCCCGGCGATTCTTATTCTCGGGGCATTTG
>JAIXOY010000221.1 GCA_027486525.1 Pseudomonadota bacterium | reverse complement strand
GGCGCACGAGGATTTCCTTCGTCATCCAGCGGCGGCATGGTGCCAAAGTCGAGTTGATCCTGGATGTCCGTGATCTCGTCGGCGATCTCCTCATACTGAGTGAAGTCATCCAAGCGGCGAGCCGTGGCGTTGTGGCACATGGTGCAGCTTTTCTCGAAGAGATGGACCTTCAGCGATTCGTAGGTCGGCTTGAGTTCGATGGTCGGCACCGGATTCGTCGTCGCTGGGCCATTGATGTAAGCGGCCACCACTGCAAGTTGCGCTGACGTTAACGCTGGCCCCCCTTGCGGCATGCTCCCATTCGCCATGCGAACATAGAGGGACGATGCATCGGGATCGCCGGCCACGATGCGGGACTGCACTTGTCCCTCATCGGCGGCCCAAGCGTGGCAGCGCAGGCACATGGGTTTCAAGATAAAAGAGTTCAGCGTGGCGAAGTTCACGCCGCCTTCGATGGCGGGAGCCGCTTGGAAAAGAGTGTGTTCGCTGGTGCCGCTTTTTTCGCAACCGACAAGAACCAGCATCATCAAGATAAAAAGTTTCATGTTAAAATCCATTGAAATAAAGTTGCAGCAACTGGCTTTTTTCTTTCAACTCACCCGCGACACGCACGCGATGCTCGAACATCAGGGTGATGTGCGCCCATATACGCCACTCAAAACCCACCGCCTCTCGACGTTCCCGAGTCAAAAATGTCCGATCCCTTTCTAAACCCTGCAGAGACGCATAGAGATGCAAATACTCCCGCGGGTAGAACGACGCTTGCTGTAACCAGGTCCACTGACGAAACTCGCTCTTGTCTGACTGCAGTTCGCGCCAGGTGCGGTTGAGTTCACCTAAGTAAGCGAAGCGCCCGTGACCCGCTTTGACGAGCATTCCTGCTTGGCGGCGCTTGATGGTATCCGTTTCTCCTTGCAGGCCTTGCACACCGATCGCTAAGGGACGCAACGGTCTCCACCACGTCTGGAGTCCATGGCCCGATTCTTCATTGCCTGCTTCTTCTTGCGGGTTAGGCAGGTAGGCGAAGGCATGACCGAAAAAACTTTCGCGGGCAAAATAGTACTTAAGCGTAATCGGCAAATCCGTTACATACTGCCGGTTTTCTTGCCGCACATAAGCGGTGTGATCGACTAGGCCGACTCCCAGGGGAAGCGCGCCGATGCCCACGGTGAGGCGATCTTCTTTCGAGCCTTCCGCACGCAGCGACCACGTGGCACTCACTTCTCTTCCGTACAAACGCTGGTAAGGAGATTTCGCATCTTCCGGTGATTCATCTTTAGGCTTGGGCGCCACCGCCAGGATGCCATTGAGCCACACTGTCGGAGTGATTTTGAACTGCGCCAGGTAATCCATCTGCATGGGAAACGTGCGCGTTTCGTCTTCTGTGGTGTAGCGCATGAGTCGACCTTGGAAGGCCTGCACATACCGCGACTCAGACTCGCCTTCTTCGGGCTCGGCACTGATGAGCGCCTGCGAGGTCGCGATGCCTTCACCGTATGGAGTCAGAAGTCCTCCCCCTTGTGAGGATACATGGCAACCGGTGCACGAGGTGTAGCCGAGGCGCACATAGGTGGGATGTGCGGATGTTTTCGCGGACATCAGAACTAAAATAATCCACACAACCCACATAGTGCTACTCCGTAATCCTGAAGCTAACTTCCACCGCATCGTCCACCTTCACTCCCATGAAGCTGGGGCGAGGGAGCGCAAATTTATCCAGCGAAATTTTGGTGCTACCGGTGACGGTGCTCCCGTCGCGTTTCACGGGAACAGCAATCGTGTGCTCGACACCCTTGATAAGCAGCTTGCCTTTCAGTTCGCCATTCGTGGCCGGCATCTCCAGCACCTCAAAGCGAATCTTGGCGTCGCCCTCTTTTTTTGCGGCGAAGACTTTATCACGCAGATGCTGGTCGCGCTTCTCCATGCCGGTCAGGAGTTGAAACACGTCGAGCTCCACCACTGTCCCGATCGCTTTCTGTGGATCGTAGTCCACCGCCACATTGCTTGCTGCGCCTTCAACGGTGACGCCGGGGACGTTGGTGCTGGCGACGAAGTCAATCTTCGCCACACCGGCCTGCGCGTTCAGACTCAAACATAAAATCAATGCAAACATGTCTTCCTCCTTAAATGCGAAACTCTTCATGACCTTTGGTCCGAAGTTGCAAGATCCATTGCAAAGCTGCTTTGCTACGAGCGGGGTCTTTCACCGTGATGGCGGCTTCAAGTTCTTCCACCGCACGAATCAGCTCACCCATCAGAGCAACATAGAGTTGTCCCCGCACGGCCTGCTCAGCATCCGGCAAACTCGTGACGGAGTCCGGCATCACGCCTTGGGCTTCAATCGTCAGTGCCAACACCTCCCGCGCGAGCTGCGCCTCAACAGGGCCCGCAGTCCCTGCATTGACCGGACGAGCGATGCCGCCAAAACTGCGGCCCATCAAGCCCATGAGTTCTTCGAGTGAACGCGTTTGCGCGTAGGCACTCATGTGAACCAAAAGAGAAAAAGCACCAATCACACAACCAAGAGCAAATTTTTGTAGCGACATAAGGTCACCTCCTTGAAACAGTTTTAACGCCTAACCGCTTGGGATGACACAAAGAGTCTCTCGTAAAAAATGATGGGATTTGACGGGATTTTGTGCTAGTCTAAAAATGATGAAATCCGAGACTAACCCTCTAGAAAGACTCCTTTTTCAAGGGCGCTATCAAGAGCTCCTGGCGGCCCGTCCGGAAAGACTCTCGCGGGACATGGTGCCGCTCGTTTTAGGAGCTTTGAGCTTCACTGGCCGCATGGACGAGGCGCTGGCCCTCTTTGCTTTGCACGAAAAGAACTTCGATCGCGAACAAAAAATCACCGCGACATTCTTTCTGGCACTCGGCCTCATTCGAACCTCGGACTATGCTCACGCACGAAAACTCATCGCGCAGAATCTCCTCGCCCTGCGCGGAAGCCCAACGGCTCGTTCACGCTTTTACATTCACCAGGGCCTGGCGTTTTATCGCTACTTCTGTGGACGCTGGGATGCGGGATTACGAATCGCGACAAAAGCTTTCGAAGCGGCCCTCGAAGATGGTTTTAGCTATGGCAAGATTCTCTCGAGCGATTTGCGCGGACACTTACTCGTGCAAGTTCACAATGTAGACGAAGGTCTTAAGTTCTTGAGTGACGCCGCTCTCATGGCACGAAAACTCGGCAACGCCGCAGTGGCCGATGCGGCAGAGATTTCGATTCTTACCTATGAGGCGCAGTACGGCCTGAGGCCCAAGACGATAATGTCAAAGCTCAAGGCCAGGCTTAAGTCCCGCGACGCCACTGATACCTACTCCCGGGCCAGTCTCTTGCTAGAAATTTCTCGGCAACTGATGCTGCGTGGTCAGCTCCCAGAAGTGCGCGCCTATCTCGATGAGGCCAGTCGCCTGATCTACATGTTTAAGAATCGCCGCCAGGAAGCGCTGTTGAATTTGCGCTGGGCCTACTTAAGTCTCATCAGCGGCGAAGCCTATCGCGCGCTGAGTTTTACCCAGGCCGCCGAACGCTGCCTTGATCCGCAAGTGGATCGCTCTCTAGAGCTGGCGGCGCTAGGGTTACAGCTCAAAATAGTGAAGCAGCTGGGCATCGGAGAACGAGAGCTCTCGCTGGAAAAAGAAATCCAGCAAAAATCAAAACTCTTTGGTGGCATGATCCATCGACGGATGCTCAATCGCCAGTCGCCCCTCCTGCTCTCCGGCAAAGGTGATCGCTTAGGAGAGATGGTCGATGAGAAAGATGTGGAGCGTGTTCTGAGTTCCGGCCTTTTACTGCTCCTCTATGAACTCAAAGATTGTTCGTGGGAGCGACAAATCTTTTGGCCCGATCTCTCTCCCGGTGTGAGTGTGATCTTTGATCGCGGGCGCGTTCACACCGTGACAGGTCTCACTCCGTTGATGCGCAAGACGCTCACGGCCCTGCTGCAAGGGCATGGCCGGAAAGATGAGTTGATCACCCACGTGTGGGGCTATGAGTACGATCCGCAACGCCACGACTCGTTGATTTATAACTCCGTGACAGGTCTGCGAAAAATTCTCGGGCCTTCCGCGCACTGGATTGAAACCACCGAAGCGGGGTATCGCATGGCGAGTGGGATCCAGCTAAGAACAGATGACGTGCGGCCCGAGACATTTTCTGGGGCCACAACGGCCCTGGCACCAGGGCTCAATCATCGCCAGTTGACCTTCCTCAAGAAGGTTAAACCTGGTGAATTCATTCATGTCAGAAGCTACCAGAAACTTTTTCACGTTGCTGAGATCACGGCCTGCCGAGACCTGGCCAGCTTGCATCGCGAAGGTTATGTCTTAAGAGTCGGTCGTGCCCGTGCGACTCGCTACACCGTTGCTGGAGAAACCCGATGAAAAAAATCTTTGCGCTCACGCTCTGCCTATCTTTGCCGGCCGTCGCCGCATCGTATTCGCAGTACTCAGTTCCGGTTCCAACGGAGCTCGCGCCCTACGCAACATTTGTGTTGAATAGTTCGACCGTGACCGAAGATGCCAGCGGGATCGTCTTGAGCTACGACCTGCCGGCCGAGCTGGTGGGACAAAATCATCCAACGATCGTGTTGGGCGGAAAAAAACGTCCAGGCAACGTGCTGCTGCTCGAGGGCGAATTCGGCGAAGCATCGTGTTTCTCGCGGAATGCGAAGCTCGAATGCATCGTTAAATACGAAGATCTGGAGATCGACCTTGCCGGGGTGGAGCGCCTGCTCAATCAACAGGTGAGTGATCCCCATGAGCGTGAGTTGCGTCTGCAGGTTGCTCGCATTTTCGGCGGCGAGCCGGTGGGCATCGTAGAAATGACTCCTGATAGTTACAAATAGTGAGATGACGCGAAGTTCCTTCGCAGTGGCGGTGAAACTTCGTATTTCTTGGGCTTCACTTTACTTTATTTTTTTTCGCCAAGATCAAACTAAACCCCGCCGCCGTGATGAACATGATCACGCTATAGACCGCCGCGGGCAATGCCAACGTAAACGATCCCAGCACCGACATGGCGATATAAAGCGCCAGCGTGCCATTGTGCACACCTACTTCCATGGCGATCGCCGTAGCCTCTTGGTGGCGCAACTTGAGCGCCAGTGGCACCACGTAGCCTACCGCCATTGAGGCCAGATTAAACAGCAGCATGGCCCAGCCAATCTGCGCGAAGGAATCCGCCATCTGCGCACGTTCCTTGCCGATGGCGCCCACGATCAAGACGATGAGAATGAGCATGGAGAAAATGCGCACGGGTTTATCGGCCTTCACCGCTAGCACCGGCTTCCACTGGCGCAGGCCCATGCCAACCAGCACTGGGACCAGCACGATCATGAAGACTTCGATGGTTTTCTGGAACTGCAGGCCGATGCTTTGCTCACTGCCCATGAAGTGCGCGATGGAAAGATTCACGAAGAGCGGCAAGGTGAAAGCAGCTAACACACTATTGAGGGCGGTCAGTGTGAGGTTGAGCGCGATGTCACCGTGGGAAAGATGTGAAAAAATATTCGCGGTGATGCCACCGGGACTCGCGGCCAAGATCATCAAACCTACCGCCAGCTCCGGTGCAAAGTTGAAGACCTTGCAGATCACCACGCCGAGGGCCGGGAGCAAGATCATCTGACAAAGCAGACCGACTAATACACTCTTCGGGTACTTCAGCACCCGCGCGAAATCGGCCGGCGTCAGGGCCAATCCAAAACCCAGCATGATGATGGCAAGAGAGAGAGGAAGAAGCGTCGAGACGATGAATTGTGTTTCCATGAGAAAAGTCTAACACGGCTCTCAGGAAATAAAAGTGCCTCTTGGAATTCACCAAGAGGCCAGGTGCAGCAAAAAATTACATCGTCACTTGAGTCATGCCGGTGAAGTCCATCTGCTCGAAAGCAAACTCACCTTCGAAAGGGATCATCACATTGACGGTCTCGCTCGGCATTCTCACACAGCGAGCTCTCATCGACATTTCATTCATCACTGCGATGGCGCGGAACTGCAGCACGGGTTGACCGTCGATCATGTTGAACTTGGCGACGTGGCCCACCATGCGATCAACGCAGCCGTTGAGCTTCACTTGAATTTTGACGTTCATGCCGTAGGCCAGGCAACGCATGCCACTGCCGTTGATCGGGCAGAGCAAGCTGCTCGAGAGAACTTTCGCGTCGGCGCTGTAGATGTGGAGGTCACCTTTCTCGAGCTGGGTAAAGTTCGAGGCGAATGTAGCTTGGGCGAACACAAGGGCGATGAGGGCGATAAGGTTTTTCATAAAAGACTCCGTAGGGTTTAAGTTGCGGTCGAGGCGGAAAATAGTGCAAAGCCTCTATGAAATCAAAATAAATATAGTTAATATAATGTTTAATGGTGCTAAATAATCTCGATCTCAACCGACTCAAGTGCTTTCAGGCCGTTGCGGCCAGCGGCAGCCTTCTCGAGGGTGCCAAGCAGCTGAATATCACCTCCTCGGCGGTCTACCAGTCCGTCAAAAAACTCGAGGCCGATCTCCAGAAGCACCTCTTTTTCCGCGCCGGTAAGAAGTACGTGCTCACCGATGAAGGCCGCAAGCTTCAAGAGCTCTTCGCAAGATTCCTTTGGGATGTCTCGCAATTCCAAGAGGCTACCCAAGCGAGCGCCGGCACCCTCGAGGGTGACATTCGCATTGGCCTGCCTTTAAATTTTTCTAAGTCCGTCTTCATGCCGATCCTCGCGGAGTTCAATAAGCTCCATCCACGGGTGAGCTTCCACCTCATGATTGGCGAGTCTCGGCGTCTGGTAGAGCACATTAGTAAGTTTGAACTCGACTTTGCGATCACCGATGATGCGATTCCTGCGGAGCTGCTACCCAAGATCGAAAAGGTAGAAGTCTTCAAAGAAGAACTGGTCCTGGTGTGCTCACCGGGTTTCTCCAAGCAACATGAGAAAACACTCCGGTCGCTAAAAAAACAGCGGGAGCTTCCCCATCTGGACTACTCCCGCCATTTACCGTTGATCCAGCGCTGGTACAAAACTCACCAGCAACGCCAGGCGAAGATCACGCAGTTCCACACCATCGACAACGTCGAGACCATGGTGGTGGCCCTGAATGAAGGCCTGGGGCTTGGAATCATCCCGAAGGTGCTTCTCGAGAACACGAACCTCGTGGTCGTCCCGGCCCAGGAGAAGGCCTTGTTCAACACCCTCTTCCTGGTGCAGGAATCGAACTACATCAACAACACCCTCATGAAAAAGTTCCTAGCGTTTCTGCGTCAGTCCCTTTAGATGCTCAGGTCGCGCGACGTACACGAGCTGGTCATCCCATCTCCCGTCTTGAAACCAGTAGGCCCTCTTGATGCCTTCGCGCTCCAGGCCCAAGCTCTTCACTAGCTTTATAGAACGACGATTATCTAAATCAATCGCCGCCTCTAAGCGCTGCAGCTTCAAAACCTTGAGACCGATGTACATCCCACCCCGTGCCATCTCGCGCCCGAAGCCTTTGCTCCAGTGGCGATTGAAGAGTCGGTAGCCAAAATTCGCAAAGCCCATGGTCTTGCGATCATAGATGGAAATATCGATCGCCCCCACCATCTCGCCACGATAAAACGCGGCGTAGATGTAACACCTGTCCTCGCTGGCAGCTCGCGCATGACGGGCCCGCACTTTCTCGAAATCTTCACGGGTGCATTTCCCTTTCTCATAGGGATCGATGTCCCATTTATTCTTTTTCGGTAGACCACCGGCATAGGCGTCAAACCAAACGGCATAGTCACTGCGCCGTAACGGTCGCAGCACGAGACGCCGTGTCTCGTGGACAAGTCTACGCATGTCAAAATCCTTGGATCGAAATTAGTATTATAGAGTACGGCAAATAAATGAGCAGATGCTAGGCGCTGTAGCGTCGACTTCGG
>JAIXOY010000190.1 GCA_027486525.1 Pseudomonadota bacterium | reverse complement strand
TTAACCGTGCCCTTAGAGGAGTTGAAGTTAATCATACAATACGAGCATGATGTGGCAAGTTTCGTAGAAGAGACCTCGCCAATTTGCTCTAATCTATTCTCGGCCATGTGGTGCCCTTCCGGAAGTTCGTACCACATGTTTCCACCGCCCATTCCGCAGCACTGAGCTTTGTCTTTGTTCTTTTCCATCTCCTTGAGGTTCAGGCCTGGGATGCTGTTCAAAAGATCACGTGGGGCATCGTACTCACCATGGTGGCGACCCAGGTAGCATGGGTCGTGGAACGTGATGTCTTCGTTGATCTCACGGTGTGGGAGTAATTTACCATTACGAACGAGTTCGGCGAGCAACTCAGTATGGTGGAGGGTCTCGAAGGCCCCGTCATCAAACTTGGCGTACTCTTTGCCGATGGTGTGTAAGCAATGTGGGCAGTGGGTCACAACCTTGCCAAACTCGTACTGGCGCATATTGGCGATGTTTTCGATGGCGATCTCGTAGAATGAATACTCGTCACCGAAACGACGAACTGGATCGCCGTTACATTTCTCTGTCTTGCCCATGACCGCAAAGCTCACTCCAGCTTTTTTGAGAAGGGCAATGGTATCTTTGACGACTTTCTGGTTTGAGCCATCGTATGAGCCAGCACACCCGACGTAGTAGAGGAAGTCGACTTTCTTGCCAGCTTCGATCACGGGAACGTCAAGGCCCTGGGCCCAGTTAAAGCGGTCTTCCTGAGCGATACCCCAAGGGTTTCCGTTTTTCTTTACCTTGTTTGTTGCATCAGCAGCAGCGGGTGGTAGATCACCCAAAGTGAGTGCTTTGTAGCGCTTGAGATCCATGATGATCTGCACGTGCTCGATGTTCGATGGACATTCTTCCATACAAGCACCACAGGTCGTGCAGGAGTCAAGTTCGTTAGAGGCGTAGATGGGATTCTCCCACAAACTCACCGCCTCCCCAGGATTGGCGACGAGGGTATCGCGCATCTTCGTGACGATCGTTTTTGGATCGAGCGGTTTTCCGGCGAGGTTAGCCGGGCACACCTGAGTGCAGCGGCCACATTCCACACAGGCGATGGTATCGAAGCGCTCTTTGATCGTGAGTTCGCTGGTATTACCCAGGCCAAATGTTTCGGCACTTTCATTGGCGAAATCCATGGGGTTGAGGACGGCACCGCGACGAAACGGAGTGAGAATCGCAGAAAGTGGAATGGCGACGATATGGATAAACTTCGAGTAAGGAATGACAGCAAAGAAGAACATCGTATTGGCCATGTGGAAGAACCAGATGGCGCGGTACAGCCCAGCCCAGGTGTCATCAGCGAGGCCAAAATTCGAAATGATGTTCGCCATCATCCAGCCAAGCGGCGACCAGATTTTCTCATCGACGGGCATTCCAGTTCCCAGCAACCGAATGCCTTCCAAGAGGTAGCCGACCACGATGAGTGTGATCAGCATGCCGTACATGAATAGTTCTTGGGTCGGTTTGGTGGCGCTCAAGTAGCTCGGCTTCTTCACGTACCGGCGCCAGAACGCCATGCCGATGCCGATCAAGACTGCAAAGCCACCAATATCAGCGATGAGAGAAACGATTTGGTAGATCGGTCCTTTGAAAATTTTAAACGGCGTATCGGCATGGATGGCCACGAACTCGGTGGCGATCAACAGCGTGATGAAACCCCAGAAAATGAGGGTGTGGTAAATCGCTACAATCGGGGCGCGAGTGACTTTGCCCTGGAAGAAGATCGTGCGCAGGAAATTTGAGAAGTTCCATTGCTTCGGCAGAAGTGTATTTAGTGGCTTTCCGTTGGTGACGAAAAGGAACTTTTCGTGGAAACCCTTGAGTGCCACTGCTGTGGCAACAACGAGCATTCCATACATGGAGATCTTCATCCACACTGGAATGTTCCACATGATCTCGCGACTCATTTCAATCGTCTCACCCATCTGGCCCCCGATAAAAGACTTTAAGACTTCTGCTAAAAATTATTTATAATCAGCATATTACTAAAACTCGCGAGAGTCATTGATGTTTAGCTCTTTCCTATTTTGGGGACAGACGGTTTTAGCGGGGCTCGCCTTGCTCACGACGGTCGCATTGACGCTTCAATTCGGACCTCCTCGAGACACGGTTCGAGCACTGGGATTGGCTTTCATGGGGACCCTCAGTCTCATGTTGCTCACAGATGCGCTCTCGTGGTGGGGATTTTTCGTCATTTTTCACTATCCTGACATTTACGGCGTTTACCTAGGCATCATGGGTTTTGCATGGCCGGCTTTTGTTTGGCTGGGCGTACTTGATCACCCTAGTCAGTTACAGCGAAAAATCATGTGGCGATTACCGATAGTGGGGGCTCTGCTGGGCCACGCCTTGGGAACCAATGTGACGATTTTTGTTTTTCTTATAGGTTGGGTTGCAGGTGTTATGATCATGGCTGTTCATTATGAAAAGCAGCGTTATGTTTTGAGAATCTTAGCAACTCAGCTCCTGGTCTCCATCGTGTATAGTGGATTCTTGCGAACTGGGCACTTCACGGCGGCACAAATTTGTGTTGCTGTATGGATTGTCTTCACTCATAGAATCGTGAATGCTTTTTTAATCAAAAATCACGTGCGGAATACTCTCGGTGTGAGACCGGAAGGGGCGAGCGTTTGAAATTTTTCCTGCTTCTCTTGATTTGCTTTGGTTGCGCTCAGGTCACTGGCCTCAACATGCGTCGCCACCAATTTGGTCGTCAGCCCACGAAGATCATCTGGTTCCAAGTGGCAGGATTGGATGCTGAACAATTGGCCATGTTGCGTTTCGGGTTTCCAACGGCGGCAGAGAAAACGGTTTTGGAGAGATCGATTTGCTTAGGGCAGGCCTGGAGTTTTAATCTCTACCACCTGCGCCCAACACCACACCAATCCATGATGTCACAAGTAACAGGTAAAAAGGACATTGCCGGGACTTGTGAAGACTGGCGTCAGAGGCCGCTCTGGAGATTCCTGGGCTCAAATAGTTATAAGTCGGGGATTCTTGAAATCGATGCCCGCCAAGAAGAAAGCTTGCTAGGAGCGCAGGCGTGTGGAGAAGCTGGTGAGGACTATCTAGCAGAAAGCATTCTCTGGGTGATGCGTGCCCAGAATCCATTGGGAGCGGAAGGTTATTTGCCAGCGGTCGCTCAAGATTTTCGTCCGGGAAAAGTTTACTGGGACAAGACTTGTAATGCCCAAGGTTGCGGAACAGCTTTACGAGCCTCCTTAGCTTCGATCTATAGTCAATTTTCTAAAAATTCGACCCGTCACCTGCTACTCGTTCGTGACTTTTCTCTCAAGCATGCGCTTGATCGACAAAATCTCGCTGCGGCCCGCGAAGCTCTCCGTGAAATTGATAAGACGGCAGAAACGTTTTACCAGTTGGCAGAAGGTCGTGATGACACTCTTGTCCTGGTCACGGGTGCGGGTGCGGTGGATGTGGAGTTTCCCGGAGAAGGGAAAGAATGGCAGGATTTTGATCTGAAAGGAGTCGGGGCTCTTCCTCGCCGCGGCGAACTTTCCTCCCCAGTGTTTGCACAGGGAGCTCGCGCAGAAAATTTCTGTGGGATCTACGAAGAATCAGAAATCTTCGAACGGCTGTTGAGTGGACCTAAGAAGCAAGGTCTCGAGCTGAAAATCATCAACCCGTTTAATTGATCGGGCCACCCGGGAAGGGCGACTTCATATCATCGCGCGAGATCGAGTAAAGTTTTTTGCAGTAATCGCACTTCGCCTCGAGGTGAGTTTCCCCGTTAAACAGGGACTCCGGATCTTGGGCGTAGATCATGCGCATGTTATCAACCATGCGTTCTTTGGAGCAT
>JAIXOY010000313.1 GCA_027486525.1 Pseudomonadota bacterium | reverse complement strand
CGATCCGGCCACCTCGCCCAATAGCACCCGCGACCAGATCAAGGCGGGGATCTTGCTAGCCGTGCTGGATTTAATTTTTCATATCTTTCAAAGTTACTACACGTTTTTCTACGCGGGTTTCACGCTGCAGACCTGGAAGCTTTGTAAGAACCATTTCCTCGCCGCGAAGACTCAAGGCAATCCTCTCACTTATTTCCGCCAGCGCTTCTGGGATTCGGGCTACTGGCAGCGGCCGCTGCTGCTGGGCGGTTTGCTCGTCACCGGCTTGCTGTTCTATCGCCATGTGCTCCATCCGGTGCTTCCGACGCAGAACCTGCCGTTTAAATTTGCGCAGGTTCCAGTCACGCACACGGGTCTGCAGTCGGAGCTCGGGGATACGCTCTACCGCACGGACAAGCGCTTGCACCACATCATCAAATGGGTTCTTTCTGTGGGTGACTCGGTGGCCACGGGTGACTTCGACAACGATGGCTTGATCGACGTCTTCCTGAGTAACCCGCTTAAAAAAGACAACCAGCGCGCGGCCCTCTACCGCAACCTCGGGGATTTCAAATTCGAGCGGATCGAGCTGCCCTTCGGGGATCGGTTCGTGCGCGTCGAAGAAAATGGCCTCCCCTCGAACGGGCTGTTCGTTGACTACGACAACGACGGTGACCAGGACTTGTTTGTCATGGTGGCCTTCGGCCATCCCCTCATGCTGCAGAACCAACTTTCACAAACCGGCAAGGCCACGTTTAAAGACGTGAGCCTTGAGATTGGGATCGCAGATTATGTTAATGGCATCGCCGCGACCTTTGCGGACCTTGATCGTGACGGGAAACTTGATCTCATCGTGGGCCACGTGTGGCCGCGCTACTTGCCGGGGTACCCTGCCGACAAGCCCGAGCTGCTCAACGTCTTCAAGCTGCCGCAGCCGCAGTATGACGGTGACATTCGCATGTTTGATTTCATGCACTCGTCGTGGCACATGTCGGACAACGGCGGCATGAACGAAGTCTACCGCCAGGTCGCCGATGGGAAGTTCGAGCGGCTCGACTCGAAAAAGATCGGACTCCCCGAGACCTACTGGACGCTCGCCATCGGCACGGCCGACATCGACCGAGATGGGTGGGTTGATCTCTACATCGCCAACGATTTTGGCCCCGACAATTTCTACCTGAATCAAAAAGACTTCACCTTCAAGAAAGTCGAAGGTGAGTTCTTCGGAAGTCTCGGCCGCGACACCTACAAAGGCATGAACGCCTCCATCGAAGACGTCGACCGCGATGGCTACCAAGATGTGTACATCTCGAACGTGCACCACGAACTCCAGGCCGAAGGCAGTCTGTTCTGGTTCTTCGGAAAGGACAAGCAGGGCAAGCTGACGTTTGAAGATCGGGCCACCAAGCTCGGGGCGCTCAACGAAGATCGCTTCGGCTGGGGCGCGACGTTCGCGGACTTCAACAATGACGGTTGGCTCGAGATCGTCCAGGCCAACGGCATGGTGGATGATCGCCCGGACAAGAAGTTCGATGCGTGCAAAGACTACTGGTACACCAACGAAAAGATCGCGCGGTCGCCACCGGAGATCCACCGCTACATTCACTTCTGGGGAGACATCCGCGGCTACTGCATCTATCCGCAGGAGAAGAAGAAGTTCTATCTCAATTCAGGCCGCACGGATAAGCAGATGTTCAACGACGTGGCCGACGCCGTGGGCCTGGGCCAGGGAGAAAACACGCGCGGCATCGCTGCCGCCGATTTCGATAATGACGGCTTGATGGACATGATGGTCACGAGCATTCACGGACCGCTGCAGGTTTTCCGCAACGAGTGGTTGGTCGGCGAGAAGCCGCACTGGCTCGGAATCGACCTCGCGTCGCGCGCCCCGGACTGTAACCGCATGGCGCTCGGAACCACACTGGCCGTGACTTGGATGGAAGGTGGCAAGAAACAAGTTCAGTACAAGGAGCTAAAACTCGCCAATGGTTTCAGCGCACAGAACGAGGCGCGCGCTCATTTTGGTTTAGGGGAAGCTGTGACTGGTCCGTTAGAAGTCGAAATTAACTGGTGCCAAAAGTACCGTCAACGCGTGACATTTGAAGAAATCGACCGCTACGTAAGGATCACGCTCGATGGCGCGGCTTCGCTTTAGTATTAGGCACGTCGCTGACGTGCCACTGGTGCAGCGACAAGAGATGTTTGAGATCTTCAAGCAGTACTATGACTTGCCCGAGCCCGAATCCTTCTTCCGCGACTTCGCGGCGAAAGATGACGTCATCATCTTGCGGGATAAGAAGACCGCCGCCATCAAAGGCTTTTCTACCCAGAAGAAGCTTTCGCACGTGATCGATGGCAAAACCTACAAGGGTATTTTTAGCGGCGATACCATCATCGATAAAGAGTACTGGGGGGATAACACTCTGGGCCTCGGATTCATCTGGTACCTGTTCGGCCAGTGCGACTGGAAGTTCGGCAACAAGGTCTATTGGCACCTCATTTCGAAGGGCTATAAAACCTACCTTCTCATGGCGAACAATTTTGATCGCTCGTACCCACGCTATGACAAAGCGACGCCGCCTTTTTTTCAATCACTATCAGATGACTTTGCTCGCCAGCTCTATCCCTCGGTCTATCACAAGGATAAGGGACTGCTGCTGTTCGAGGGCCCCCACGAGCACCTCAAAACAAACATCGCTCCGATCACGGAGGAGTTGAAAGCTCGCTTTCCGCATGTGCGCTACTTCTCTGACCGCAACCCGCGGTGGCACATCGGGGACGAGCTGGTCTGTGTCGCCGAGTTTGACCTCTTCGTAGGCTTTGCCTTTGCCAAAAAAGTCTTTTTTAAGACCCTCAAGCGTCTTCTCTTTCCCAAGTCCCGCTCTTCGCGCTAATCTCCCCCCTGAGCCCAAGTGAAGTCCGGTGAGTCGATTGATGATTCCGGCGCTGTCCCGCAACGGTTAAGCCCGATCCTTGTGCTCCTCGTCCATTTCCCGCGGAGGACCTCATGTGGCTTTGGCTTCTGTTACTTTTCCCTTACTCTTACGGACAAGACGTCCTTCCCACTGTCGAGGTCCGTGCCTCTGCTGGGCCATTGCTTCAGCACACCTCATCCCCGGTGTGGCGGGCGTCGGAAGAAGAGTTGCAAGATTCATCTCAACTCCAAGATACATTAAATAAAGCTCCCGGGGTGATGTTCACCCAGAGTGGTGGCGTCGGTGGCGTCGGATCCTTTTATTCGCGCGGGAGTGAGTCACGCCATCTCGTCGTGCTCACGGATGGCCTGCGCCTCAATGACCCGTCGAGCACGGGACGGAACTTCGATTCAGCTTTTCTCTACGCGCCGTTTTTTCAGGATCTTTTATTTCTGCGAGGCCCAGCACCAGCTCTTTACGGCGGTGATGCTACCGGTGGTGTAGTGGAACTTATTCCACGCAGGGGAGCGAGCACTCCGCAAACCTTGCTAAGTGTTACTGGCGGATCCTTTGAGACCCTGCAAGGCCATGTCATGCAGGATTGGAAAACCGATCATCATCAAGGCACCGTGGGTCTTGCGCATTTACGCACGCGCGGATTTTCTCGCCTGAATCGCAAGCGCCATGGGGCCACGGAAGACGATGGCGCCGAGACCACGCAGATCATGCAGGCGTCTCGACACGCTTGGAATGAAGAGCTTTCGACGGAACTCCTGGTGTATGGCCTCACCGGTAAAGCCGAACAGGATGACTTTGATAATAATAATGAGGGCGTTGATACCAACAACGATCGCACCGAGAATCGCCAGCTCTCGCTTTCGCAAACCACGCGGGGACGCAACTGGTGGCTAAAATCAGGATTATTCTCGCAAAGCCGCGAACAGTTCACGACGAGCCAGGGAAATGAAACCTACCGCGGTGAAACGCGCGTGGTTCAAACGGGCGTGCGTTTTGCCAAGAAGCGCTTTGAGATTCTTAGCGGAGTGGATGCTCAACAGGAATGGCAGGGAAGCCCTGGCGTGCAAAAGCAAAATGATCTTGCTGCGCTCTTTGCGCTGGGTCGGTTGAAGTTCGAGAAATGGAGTTATGAACTGGGTGGCCGTGGCGAACATCATCAGCGCTATGGTGGGTTCGCAGCCGCAGAATCAACGTTGAAGTTTGAGCCCACTGACGCGTGGACTCTGCATGCCAAGAGCGCGCGCGGCTACAAGACGCCCTCGCTCTACCAGCTCTACGCACCCGATACGTTTGGCCCACTCGGTAATGAGAATCTTACGCCGGAAACTAACGTCACCATGGAAACAGGCGCGGAGTGGAGAAACGCTGGTCTTGTCGGCGTGGTCGCTTTCCAGCAGGATTTTCAAAACCTCATTGATTACGACACCGCTGAGGGCTACATCAATCGTGGTACTTTGCGCGTTCAGGGCCTAGAGACCTACGTGATCTCACCGGAGCATTCTTGGGGGCAGGTGAGTGTCACCTGGACGCAGTTGGATTTTTCAAACTATTCGCAGACGCCGTACCGACGTCCTCCGTACTTAGGCACTGTGGGCTGGATCGCGCGTTGGAACCGTTGGACAACAGAGCTTAATCTGCGTGCGGTGGGCGGAAGACGTGATGTGGGCAACGCCAAGCTTGTCGCTTATGAACTTTTATCGGGGTCTGTGAAATGGGCGCCGGATGATCATCAGCAATGGGCGCTACGATTAGGGAATATCACTGACCGCCAGTATGAAGATGTGTGGGGCTACGGCGTTGCGCCGGTGAATGTGTCTCTTGGGTGGACGGGAAAATACTAGTGAACGATCTTGTCGCCCTTCTCATCAAAGCAACATGACCCAGGGTGATCTTCCATCTCTTCGGCGAGGCTCTCTTGAAAAGCATCCATCGGTGCGCCTTCGATGCCTAGTGACGACGCGAGGCTCTGATTTACGCTCGGCATGTCTATTTTGACTTCCAGGCCCATGGCCTCAAAACCGGCCGCGGCTTCATAGGCGCGATCCGCGTCCACCACGGGACACTCGAACAACACTTGGCCGGAACCGATATCGAGGACGCGTACTTTTAGACTCATGAGAGCTATGGTAAATCTCCTAGGAAGGAATAGTCTATGTTCGTTTTTTTGATCGACTCCAACCCCATGATTACAGATTGGCTGCAGCGCCAAGCGAAGGCCCGTGGGGACCAATTCTACGCCTTGGCGACTCTCGCCGAGGCCGCTTACTTCATTCAAGACATGAAGCCGGATGTACTGGTGCTGGATGGCAAGTCGGTACAGAAAGATCATGAGAATTTTCTCGCGGCCCTCAACGACTATGCTGAAATAAAGAAAATTCCGACTTTAGGCCTAGGTGAATCGCTGCCAGAATGGACGGGAATTTTAAATCTGAAGGGCCACATCAAAAAACCTCTCGACCCCTCACGTTTCCATGAGCAGGTCGAGCAGTTGTTGAAAAACTAAAACCGATACTTTAGCCCGAGCTGATACATCTCGATCGATTTATTGCCTCCACCAAGCATTTGTTTGCCATCAAAGAAGACGGCGAGCTCCGGTGTGAGGTTCGCAGCGATCCTGCCTCCGGCGTAAGCTCCGTAAACGTGGTCGATGTCTTGCAGCTTGTCCTTAGTAAAGTCAGATTTTACGACTGCTTTCTGTCCGTTCATCACTCCACCTGAGGCGCTGAGTTCTAAAAGCTCATAGCCAAAAAGATTGATGTGAATGGGAGTGACCAGTACCCCGAAGCTTCCTTGATAAAGACGAGTCCTATCCTCGTATTCCTCTGATTTGATGGTTGTTACGTTGAACATACCATCAAGAGCAACGTACTTATTGAAGCGAATGCCCCCTTGAATACCAAAACCGGTGCCGCCGTTACTCATCTCAAAACGATCCTCACCCTGAGAGTCTGAGTATTTATATTCCTCCGAGAATGAGGTTGAACCGTAACTCACACCAAATTCAAAACGCCGAAATTTCTTTTCGGTCGCAGTCACAGCAGCGACGCTCGCAGCAGGTGCTTCGCTGATCGTGGTGCTCTGAGCGGCGGGGACAGTCGCAGGCGTTGGCGCGGCAGGAGAGAGTGCCGGATTTTGCTGAGGAGCATTTTTTTGGAAATAAAAATTATAAACATCCTGGGCATCACTGCGAGAAGAAACTAAGAGAGCGAAGACGGAAAACACGACCAAAATGAACCAACGCATAGACAACTCCTTTGGTGAAAGAACACTTGGCTCTTTCATTACACGGGCGATGCCAACGTTTTCAGAACGTAAGTCGTTAAAATATATGATGTTGCCGCTCTCATCGACTGACAGAGTTGTCTTGGGGTGTGACAAGGATGTCATGGCTGAACCTCGCGGATGTCTTCCAGATAGCGGAAGAGCGTTCGTGATGTGACTCCCAGTAACTCGGCGGCGTCTTTGCGGTTACCGTCCGTCATTTGTAGAGCAATCCTGACTTTATCATTTTGGAATTTACGACAAGCTTCATCCAAGGTGTTGGCCCCGAGCCAGCTCTTGGTGTCGTTGTTGCGCGCACTGGGAACAACGAAGTCCCGTACCTCGATCTGTGGGCCCTGGGCCAAAAGTTGAGCGCGACGAAGTGAACTCAACAGCTCGCGGACGTTCCCGGACCACCGTTGTGTTTGAATCCATTCCCAACATCCGGCAGAAATCTTTTTCGTGGCATCATTCTTTGCGAGGTAGTCTTGGGCGATCAAGATCGCATCCTGGGGACGAAGACGCAGCGGCGGAATTTCCAGTGTGACTTCCGCGAGACGATAGTAGAGGTCTTCGCGGAAGGTCCCTTTCTCAACCATCGCTCGCAAGTCTTTATGGGTGGCGCAGATCACCCGCACTTGCACTGAGATAGGGCGCGTCGATCCAACCGGCTCCACACTGCGCTCTTGCAAAGCCCGCAAAAGCTTACCTTGCACCGCCAGTGGAAGATCGGCCACTTCATCGAGGAAGAGTGTCCCCCCGTGG
>JAIXOY010000073.1 GCA_027486525.1 Pseudomonadota bacterium | reverse complement strand
TGAGGCGGCAAAAAAGATACCGCCCAATAATGATAACGTCTTAATAAAATACTCCTTATGCGACTTTAAAGAATTGTTTCAAAGCTTCGAACCACACCAAACTTGGATCTACATCCACACGCTGCAAGAACTGCGGGATGCGCTCGCCGGGCATGCGGACATTGTTGTCTTGCAGCTTCTGAAGGAGTCCGTCGATGTTGTCGACACCGCTAAAGCCATCCAGCGCCTTCTGTTTCCACGCCCATGCCGGTGCCACAACCGCGAAGGCGAAACCACGGAATTTATCATTGGCCGCGATCACGCTATCGCCGGAAGTACCTTCCCAGGTGCGAGCGTAGAACGAGAGGTGAGAGCGTGGAATGTTGCGTGCTCTTCCTTTGAAGCTCTTCCCAGCAAAGCCTGAGATCTTGTTGATTTCAGCGGCCGCGGCCGTGAAGCCTTGCAGGCCTGCTGAGCGATTGATGTTGATGATCGGGATGCGAGACGTCCCGAGGATACGACGAGCTTCCATCACGGCCGATGCACCGTCAGCAAGAATGAACTTCGGATTGGTCTTAACCGCTTCCAGCAAGAGCTTCTCGCGGTAGGTGTTCGTGGCTTCCAGGACATAGGTCCAGTCCTTCGCTGTGGCTTGATCCATGCCGAAGGGAACTGTCTTCAAGACGAGGTACTTGTCATTGATGCCCATGTCCGTCATGAGGCCCTGGAGCATCTGCCCACGAGCGCCCGTTAGAGCGCGTGCGGTGATCAGATCATCGTAGCCATCGGGGTCAGCGATGATGATCGCTTGCGGAGCCTGGAACGTTCCACGGTAGTGGCCGAAGTCACCGATGTCCGGGTGGGTTTTCACGTAGTACGCGTCGATGCCATTGGCAGCGAAAGACGTTCCCGGCTTGATCGCGTAAATGGCCTTCATGTCCAGGTTCTCTTTCATCAACCGCGCCATCGCTTCGCCCGGGCCAGCATCAAACACGTAACGAAGACCCAGGCTGCGTGGACGCGTGGTGAAAAGCTCTTCGGCCGGCATCGCCTCGTTTGGTTGAACGTCCGTCATCGCTTTCACTTTAGCCATGTCAAAGCCGGCGCGATCACGAGTACCAAACACGATCACGTGATTGTTGCCGCTCATGCGTGAAGCCGTCGAAACGGGAACCATGCGTGTTCCCGGAGTCCCGAAGTCGTAGTACTCAGGGCCGATGTCGGCGCGAGCGTACTTGTACGGCTGCCCTAGAGCGAAACTGTTGGTCATGGCCGGATCGGCCGGGATTTTCCACCCCTTGGCCACGTAGGGAGCAAGAACTTTAAGTTTGTTGCCAACGGCAGTTGAGGCGACCACGTTGGTCATGGTGCTCAGGCTTGTCGGGTGGGGAAGTTCCACCACCAAGAGTTCCTGAGTCACGGCCGTCTTGTCATTGAGTTTCAAACCTTTGAGCGAGCGCGTGGTCTGACCAGCAATGGTAATTTTATCAAGCTCGAAACCACCTAATTGTGCTGGGTGCAGGATGCCATTTTTAAGGGGACCGCCCTTAGAAAATACCATCTTTGAGATGTAGGTGGCTGCGTTCACTCCGAGGTCTGCTTTCACGGCCGCTTGTTCAGCTTCATCTTCGTAGTTAATACGGCGACCCATCACCTCAGCGTAGAGGTCTTTGCCTTGCTCATTCAAAAGAGCAGGGTATTCGTAGTTACCGCCAGCGTACTCGATGCTGATTTCCGGAATCTGAATTTGCTTGATTTGATTTGTGAGACGAGTCTCAACTTTTCCACCGCGGCCTTCGATGAAAGTAGCGATGGCATCGTTTGCTGCGCCACCGAATGTGACGATCAACTTCAACGAGTCTTTATTGTTACGGATGATCCAGTCGATCAAGTCGTTGCGCCATTTAGCTGCGGGTGAATTCTGATCGTGGCTCAAGAGCCAAAAACTATTATCTAAGAGACGAGCGAAGCGGATGTCATTGGCGCCGGCCGATTGCAGGACATAGGGAGTATCGAAGGCACCGTACTGACCTTTAATCGTGAAGGCGTATGTATTAATGAAGGCCGCACCTTCGTTGACACCGAAATAAGCGGCTAAGTCTTGGGCGCGACCGCCGAAACCGGCCGTCGCTGGGCGACCCGCGGCTTCCGCAATGTGGGTGGCGTCCTGGCCGATGAAGAGGATCTTAACGGAGTTCGCTTTCTGCAACATTCTCCACGGTACGGGGCCGAACGCCGGACGGAATTTCTGCTCTCCCATCAACTTCTCAGACATCGCGGGCATATTCGGAATGGCCGCCGTGAGATCGATGAGCTCTTTACCCATCTTCGTTTTAGGGTCGGGGCCCGCATCATAGGACCAGCGAGGCATGGCCGAAAGTGCCAGCTGGGTGCTGACCGCAAAGAGCGCAGCAAACGAGTAAATCCGTTTCATAAAAATCCTTCGGAGCCACAAAGGGCCCAGGTCGCCTGGTATTCCTGGCTTGTTCTCACAAAGAAAGAGGGTCGAGGAGAGACCCTTGAAATTATTACAGTTCAGATTTAGTTGAGAGAAAGGCACGGTTAGACAGTAATCTTAAATAATCTCACTACTTCGCCTGTTTAAATAAAATCACCCCGCGGAGGAAATTGCCTCCCTTTTTTTGCTATCAAAAAATCATTTCGGCATGGGACAATGTTCTTAGGGTTTTCTTGCTGTAGAAAACCAAATGTGGCGCAGGAGGTGCTATGTCCGACAAGAAGTCTGAATCTGTTAACAGCTTCCCACTCCTTCCTTTGCGGGATGTAATAATCTTCCCGCATATGGTTGTGCCACTCTTCGTGGGCCGCGAGAAATCGATCGCAGCTCTCGAGAAAGCCGCCAAGGCCGGCAATGAGCTCTTCCTCGTAACTCAAAAGGATGCGTCGGTGTTGAACCCGGAGCGTGAAGATGTCTACGACATCGGCACCGTGGTCAGCATCATCCAGATGCTTCGCTTGCCCGACAATACGGTCAAGGTCCTCATTGAAGGTAAGTACCGCGCACGCATTGATGGCTTCAAGTGCCTCGACGAAGGCTACTTCGTCGATGTGGTGAAGTGCCCAGACGTTCTTCACAGCGAAGTGGAGACGGAAGCCTCTATGCGTTCAGTGAAAAACATCTTCGAGCAATACGTGAAGCTCAACAAACGTATTCCACCAGAGTTGTTGATGAGCATCAGCTCCATCAATGATCCATCTCGCTTGGCCGACATCATCGTCGCGCACTTGACGATGAAGATCCCTGAGAAACAAGAAATCCTCAACGCCACAAACGTTGACACACGTTTGCAACTTCTCCTCGAGAAGATGCAAGGTGAAATCGAGATCATCAACGTCGAGAAGCGCATCCGCTCTCGCGTGAAGACGCAGATGGAAAAGTCTCAGAAAGAGTACTATTTGAATGAGCAGATGAATGCCATCCAGAAAGAACTCGGCAACAAAGACGACAAGTCTGACATCGGCGAAATGGAAGAGAAGCTCAAAGCTAAACTCATGCCCGACGACGCTCGTGAAAAGACCGCCAAAGAAATTCGCAAGCTCAAGAGCATGTCACCGATGTCAGCGGAAGCTGCGGTTGTCCGCAACTACGTCGACTGGATGTTGTCTCTCCCTTGGGGCGAGTTCTCTGAGGACGATAACTCCGTCAACAAAGCTCGCGAAATCCTCGACGCTGATCACTTCGGCCTGAACGACGTGAAAGAGCGCATCGTGGAATACCTCGCTGTTCGCTCACTCACGAAGAACGACGCTCGAGGTACTTTGTTGTGCCTCGCTGGTCCTCCAGGTGTGGGTAAAACGTCGATCGCGACATCTCTTGCAACTTCTCTGGGCCGCAAGTTCGTGCGGATCTCATTGGGTGGCGTTCGGGATGAAGCGGAAATCCGCGGCCACCGCCGTACCTACGTCGGTGCGATGCCAGGGAAGATCATCCAAGCCTTGAAGAAAGCTGGGACATCAAACCCCGTGATCCTTTTGGATGAGATCGATAAAATGTCTTCCGACTTCCGCGGCGACCCAGCTGCAGCCATGTTGGAAGTGTTGGATCCAGCTCAGAACAAAAACTTCGGTGACCACTACGTCGAGTGTGAATACGATCTTTCTAAAGTCATGTTCATCATGACGGCGAACGACATCGGTCAAATCCCCGGTCCATTGCGCGACCGTATGGAAATGATTCACATCGCTGGCTACACACCAGAAGAGAAGATGCAGATCGCGAAGAAGTACTTGTTGCCGAAGTCAGTCGAGTCTCACGGCTTGAAAGACTACCCGGTGTTGGTGGCTGATAAGACCTTGTCGACTGTGGTTATGGGTTACACCCGTGAAGCAGGCGTCCGGGAGCTTGAGCGCCAGATGAACACCATCGCTCGGAAGATCGCGACGGAAGTCGTGACTGAAGACGTGAAGGAAGGCCGTAAGTTCTCGATCACCGAGAAGAATCTTGAGAAGTACCTCGGTCCCATCAAGTACGAGAAGAATGCACGTGAAGACCAACCGCAAGTGGGTTTGGTGAATGGTTTGGCCTGGACTTCCGTGGGCGGCGACATGCTGAACATCGAAGTGGTCACTGTTCCGGGGAACGGCAAGATTCAAGTCACTGGTAAGCTCGGCGAAGTCATGCAGGAATCAGCGAAAGCTGCTTACTCCTACGTCCGCTCGATCTCGGGCCGCTTGGGTGTTGACCATGACTGGTACAACAAGAACGACATTCACATCCACGTTCCAGATGGCGCGACTCCGAAGGACGGTCCATCAGCGGGTATCACTCTCGCGACAGCGTTGACCTCGGCCATTGCTAACATCCCGGTTCGCCAGGACGTTGCGATGACGGGCGAAATCAGCTTGCGCGGTCGTGTGCTTCCGATCGGTGGCCTGAAAGAGAAGATCTTGGCGGCGAAGCAGGCCGGCATCACCACGGTGATCTGCCCTGAGAAAAACCGCAAAGACGTGGCGAAGATTCCAGATGAGATCAAGAGCGGCATCGATATCCGCTGTGTCTCCGACGCTGAAGAAGTACTGCGTATCGCCCTGAACCTCTCTAAACCAGAGGAATTCATGAAGACACGCGCACTCAAGGTGCTCGCATCAGACGACGGCTTGACCGAAGTCGCAAACTAGAACTTAAAGGGCCCGGCGAAAGCCGGGCTTTTTTTTTGAGGTCCTATGAAATCCGAAATCATGCTCACGACCGGCACCGAAATCTCTCTCAAGAAATCGCAGGTGGGAATTCTCGTGAGCTACCAGGCCAATGGGTTTACCTATTACGTGAAAGACGATCCGAAGAAGAAGCACCTCTACAAGGGCGGCAGGCCCGTCAAGCATGCTCCGTCACAGCAGGAGCTACAGACCGCGTAAATCACCCAACCTAGTCGACCCTGGAGGTCTTATCTTAATTCGAGGCACATTTGTTAGCTGGGTGAATGAAACAGAATCAGGGTTTGGGACGATCGTAGAGAAGCTGCGTTACGAGAAGGGCTATTCGATCAAAGTGGGCGAGCGGGACATGGTGGAAAGTAACGATGTCCGCGCAGCGACTCCACTTGAAATAACCCTTCACGCAAAACCTAAGAAATAGCGTACGTGCTCGTCACTGAGACTTCACTCCATCGAGGGAAAGGTCTTAGCGAATGATCCCGGTGCCATGTGTCCCAAGGCCGCATCGCTGGCGGCGGCGTCAAGTTGCATCAGGAACTCCACGTCATTGCTTTTCTTGTCGAGGAATTTATAAAATTCAGCGACGGCATCGCGGTCGGCTTGATCGTTCACTCCGATGCGGGCGTAAGTCATGAGTGCGACCTGCGGGATGCCCAGATCGTCGAGCTCGGCGTAGTCTGAGCCCGTGCGCATTTGCTCCAAAACTGTTGTTAGCTTGAGACTGCTGAGGCAGAAATATCCATTAAGGTAGCTCGTGCCAGCGCCTATGAGATTGAGGGTACTCGCGCATTGTTTTTGAAAGCCTGCGCGCGTTGCTGGATCGAAATAGTGGCGCAGGATCTTGAGCTTAGTGACCTCGAGATCATATACATCTCCCGCATCAAGCAATTCACGGTCAATCACCGCCCAGTTTTCTGGCGAGATCGCGAGTGGTCTCCCAAGAGACATTTGTAGGTTGAGTAGAGAGGTGACTTGTCCGGCTTGTAGTGGATTTTCATCAAGGTCACTTGTAAACATCCATGCCAGCACGCGCGCCTCATCTGGGGTTCCGATGTAGGGTAACAAGTTCCCCGCCGGATCACTGTCTTCCTTCCGCAAGAGGCTTCTGAAGGATCCGATTGAGGCCGTTTGCATCTTTTCCTGTGGAGCTTCGATCGCGGCACCCTCACTGAGCTCAGCAGTCGACTTATCAATCGAAAGTGAAGGATGGTTCACAGAATACTCACTCGCAGCGAGTTGCTGGAGAAGGTAGGGGATCGGTGTCGCGTAGCCGAGCTCTTGCGTGCGGCTCGTTTCCTCATCTTCGCGCAGCCAGCGCGTGCTTCGCTGTTTCACAAGGCCGATCACTCGGCCGGTGTCCTCATTGATAAGAGGGCCACCGCTGTTGCCAGGAATCACGAGGCCAAGCAGCGGCATTGAGTGTGACTTGCCCGCCTGAGGGCGAGCATTGGTGGCACGCAGGCTCGCACCGCCCGGATGACCCAGAACTTTAAATTTATCCGATTCTAGAATGAGAGACAAATCCAGGGGTGTTTTATCGAGTTCGAGAAACGGCACAGACGTTCCCTCGGGAAGTTTGACTTTCAAGAGCGTGAAATCGAGTTCGCCGTCGGAGTTGCCGTGAACGAGAACTTCGTATTCTTGGAAAACTTGGTTATCCCCGCCCACACGGTAGTCGCGGATGAGTTTTGTCCCTGGGCAGCCACGACTCACACACGAGCTTCGCTCAATGACATGCTCGTTGGTAAGAAAGAGACCGTCGGCGGAGATGAAAAAACCGCTGCCGGAGCTTCCATTAATAGATACGACCTTGGCGACTGCGGCTGCGAGTTCCTGCAGCCGTGGAGTTTCTTGGGTGATGGGGCGGGGATAGGTCTTAATCCCAAAAGAGCGGTCGATGATGATTGTTTGCGGGAGAATCTCAGGGTTGCTCGCGTAGGGGACAAGCACCGAGACTTCTCGCTGTTCCACGCGCGGCACTTCAACCGTGCGGATTTTTGTCACGGTCTTAGGCTCGCAGGCCGTGATAACAACGGTCAAAGCAACGAGTAGAACTCTTAACATGTGAACTCCTCTAAAAACGTAGTTGAGGAGATCATGCAAGCGTGATGCCCGCCCAGTGAGTTCAGGGCAGAGTTCAGTGTCAAAGTTTTAGACAGTTGTGAAAAGCAACGACAAAAAAATTGTGTCTTTCCTTTTTACACGGTCACCCCTGAAATTTTTGTAATTCGCTATCCTAGGCAGAATTGGTCCATCGAACAGGAGTCGTAATCCATGAAAAAGCATTTCCGTGCTTTCACTAGCGTCGTGTTGTTTTCTCTCGCACCATCACTGGTATTGGCGCAGGCCATGCCGGATGAAGTGGACCACGTCCGCTACCGGGCGACACTAGATGGCCTCCAAAATAGGCTCAACGACGCTCGCGAGTTGCTGGCTTCTAAGCAAGCTGAGCGCGATCGCCTCACCGCAGAAATCACCAACATGAACCGCGATCGCCAAGAGCTTCCTGCCCGCAATGCAGACCTCTCGCGCAGCATCGCCGATATGCAGGCACGCATCTCTACTCTTGAAACGGAGATTCGCTCGCTTTCAACCACGATTGATCGCGTGGCCCAGGATCTCCGTAACATCGATACGCAAGTTCAGCAGCTTCGCCAGAACTGGACCCAGGAAGAGAACCAGCGTCTCAACCTTGCCAACCGCCTCCAGGCCATTCGCCAAGACGTCCGTCGCATGAGCGACCAGCTTGACCGTGAAGTGGGCGAAGAGCGCGAATCGATGGCGGTGCTCGATCGTGCGGAAAAAGAATTGCAGGCCCTCGATGGCCGCCGCATGAATGTCCAAGACCAGCACAAAGAGCGCATTGCCCGTAACCAGCGTGACCAACGTGACCTTCCACAAGTTCGCCGCCAGAAAGACCAGAACGAAGCACAGCTGCAACGTGCCGAAGCGGAAGTCCCGACTGCTGACGCCGGTGTTGCACAGGCGCAAGCTGAGCTCTCACAGCGTGAAGCTGCTCTCGCTCAAGCGACGCAATCCATCGCTCCTTTCCAGCAGCGTGTGAATGGTGCTCGCGGTGAAGTCCAAGCAGCGCAAGGTGAGTTGAGTGCCGCTGAAAAGATCACCACGGATGCGGACGCTGCGATCCGTGGAATGGAACAACGCAAGGCCGGTGCTGCTCAGCAGATGCAGATGCTGAACGGTTCTCGTTCGGCCACTGAAAATCAACTGAATCAAAACCGTGCTGCTCTCCCAGAACAAGAGGCTCAACTCGCACAGACCGTGGCTAACACCCAGGCCGCACAGGCAGAGTTAGAGGCCGCTCAAGAAAACCAGCGCCAGGTACAACAGAACAACCCCAATCGTGTCACCTTGATGCAAGCAGCCCAGCGGGTGAGAGAAGCGGACAACCGTCTCAAGCTCGCACAACGCGTACAAACCGCTAACGAGCAGGGCGTGAATAACGCTAGAGCATCGATAGCTCAGTCTGAGGCGAGCATCGCTAGCATCGATGGTCAAATCCAATCATTGCAAACCTTCCTCGCTTCAGTCGATGGCGACATCGCTGCGCAAAGACAAGTGGTGGAGAACAACGCTGGCAACGTGGCCGCGAAACGCGCCGTGGTTCAACAGAAACGCCAAGAACTGCAAGGGGCAGAAGCGGAACTGGCGCGCGTGACGGGTGAGCGCGATCGTCTCGCTCCAGCGGTCAACCAATCTCGCCAAGCTTTGCAGGTCGCGCAAGCGCGTAAAGCGAAGGCTGACGGTGAAGTTCGTCGCTTGCGTGAAATCGTGGCCGGTCTCATGAAAGACATCCAAGCCATGGAAGAGGGCATCACCACCTTCCAAGCTGAGATCCGGGAACTTGAAACCCGCCTCGCGCGACTGACAAAAGAAGTGCAAGAGAAGTTCCAAGAAGTGGACCGTGAGCGTCGTTTGCTCGCTCGTATCCGTGAAGACCGCGTCCGCATCCAGCAGCAAGTCGGTGGTCTCGAAGGTGAGGCGCAAAACATGGCGCAGGCCCTCCGCGATCAAGAAGGCCGCCTCGCCGGTGTGGAAGCAGCTTTGGCGCAAAAAGAAGCGGAACGCACACAACTGAACAACTACGTTGAATCAAGCCGCCGCACCATGAGCGAGCACGCAACGACGCAAACGAGTCTTCGTTCAACGATCCAAACGTCGCAGGCTGAAATCGCTCGTAACACGGCCCGTTTGAGCACCATTGACCGTGAGTTCAGCACGCTTCAGCCACGGATCACGCGTTTGGGTCAGGAAATTCCTGTCGTCCAAGAGCAAATCTCCACTCTCTCAGGTCAAGTGACCTCCGCTGACGGTCAATTCCGTCAGAGACTTTCTCTCTTCCAACGTTACTTGGGCGAAGCCCAGGCCTTGGGCACATCTCGTGGCTCAGGTGTCGGCACGACAGAAGGTCAGAAAGCTGGCCAAGCGTTGATCACCAGCACCGCAACTCGCCTCGGTGGCGCAAGTGGCGCAGAAGAAGGCCGCTTTGAAGCGCTCTTGCGCGGCTTTGTCAGAGGGGAAATCGCCGGTTTCAACACCGGTCGCGACCAGGGTCTTGCGAGTGCTCCTGATTCAGCTCGGGGCACCCAAGAAGGTACCGCAACGGGTACTCGCGAAGCTCGTGACCAAGCAGAACAAGTCTTGAAGCCGCGTTACTACACGGCAGAATACTCGCGTCGCCTGAGTGATCCGACTGTGACCGACGCAGTGGATCTGAAACTCGCAGCACTTTCTCGCGGCACTTTTGCGAACGCAAGCACCCGCGCGGCTCCCGCAAACGAGATCCCTGCTTTGAGTGGCCAAGAGCTTTCTCAAGCACAAGCAATCCGCACTTCTCTCGATGAGCGCATCGGCGGAGCGATGAAAGAGCTCGCCCGCTTGCGTGATGAACAAACACGTTTGGGTAACGCGCAAAGCGTTTACCTTGCTCCGACGGACGTACGAGCTGTGGTCGATGCAAAAACTTGCGAAGGTGTCTACAAGGCGGTGCCTGACTTCGTCGTGGCTTGCCAAGGCACTTACCGCGTCGAGTACAACGCTCGCTTCGTACCAGCTCACCGCACGAGCTTCATGACGGGCTACAGCGCTGCTTTCCAAACGGTAGTGCAAAACGCTCGTGAAGCTGGCATCCAAGCTGACTACGCGGCCAACTACCGTGAAGCCGAAGGTGTGGCCCGCGCTGCGGGTTTGGCCGTCGGAAAAGAAGAAGTTTACCAAGAGCGTTTTGCGGCTTCTCGCCGGAGCGCTTACGACAGCACATTGCCCCAGCAAGACCAGCGCGTTCGCGGCGAAGCCGTCGAGATGGTGGATGAATTGTTTGCTGCCAACGGGGTCGCGATCTTGACGGAAGCGCCGCGCTTCAAGTCACCAGACACTTTCGGCATCGCACCAGGTAACTCGGTGAACGTGGAAATGTTGCTCAAGAACGCAGGCTCACAAGCAACCGGCGAAGGCGCGATCAAGGTTCGCATCATCGAAGCCTCTCCGTTGTTGATTCCAGCGCGCACTTTGGCGCCACTTAAATCTTTGCCGGCGCGTAAGCTGGTGCGCACGTCAGCTGACTTTGGTTTCAAAGTTGCGGATCAAGCGGCCCCAGGCCAGAAAGTTCGCTTGGTCGCCGAAGTGACGTACCCAGGTCACGACTACACAGCAGCTCGTGTTGAGCGGATTGAAATGGAAGAGATGCTTGGTCTTAACCCGAGCGCGGGAATCGACGTCAGCTTCAACGCGACTCCAGAAGTGAAAGGTTTCTTGGGCTCAATCAAGTCACACGACATCGAAGTGACTTTAAGCGCGAAGTACCGCGGTCTGGATAAAGGCTACGAAGTGACCGTTGAAGAAGTGGATACCAAGTTTGCAGACATCAGGACTGGCAAAGACACGACTAAGGTATTGGCACAAGGATCGAGCGAAAAAACCAAGCTGACATACAAGCTCGCGAAGACCGCTATTGGTAAAGCTGTGACCCTGAAAGTAGTTGTGCGCTACGGCGGAAGAGTCCTGGAAGAGCGTCTTTTGAACCTCAATCCACGTTAATCGCCTTGAGATAGAAAAACTTTCTAACGGGGCCCTTCGGGGCCCCGTCTTTTTGGTTGACGGGCCAAGGCCACCCCTTTAAATTGTGTGTTCATTTGGGCTTTTAGCTCAGCTGGGAGAGCGCTACCCTTACAAGGTAGATGTCGGCGGTTCAATCCCGTCAACGCCCACCAAATTCGAAATAAGAAAGCCGGCTTTATGCCGGCTTTTTTTATGCCTAAAATCAAACACATAGATATAACTAAGATTTTAGTTGATTCAAACTAAGACCTTAGTTACATTAGTGTTATGAAAAAACAAAAAGAAGAACGTCTCCTTACGGAAACCGAGCTTGAGCTCATGACTCTTCTCTGGAAGCGCGGTGAAGGGAGTGTGGCCGACGTCATCGCAGATCTTCCGGCGGGTCGCGAACTGGCCTACACCTCAGTCTCTACGATCTTGCGCATCTTAGAACAAAAAGAAGTTCTCACGACCCGCAAAGAGGGACGTGGGCACGTGTATATCCCGGCCATCACTAAAGACGAGTACGAGTCGCGCACCGTTCACCATATGGTCGAACGTGTCTTTGATGGCACGCCGATGGCGCTGGCCCGGCAGCTCTTGCAAACAACCCACCTCTCGAAAGACGAACTCACGGAGCTGAAGAAGATGATTGCTCAATTGGAGAAGCGCCCATGAGTATGACGAACCTGTTCTTCTCTCTGCATTTGTTAGTTGTGGTTGCGACGCTTTGTTCGTTTGTTCTACGGCGTCTCTCACTTTCATCTGCAGGTGAATTGAAGCTGCACTACCTCATTCTTGTGCTCGCACTTGTTTTGCCTTTCGTCTTACTCATGAATCCTCTCGACTCCTCCTTCGCTCCCTTGACCAAAAGTTTTACGGCGCAGACTCTACGGGAGTACGACCAACCCTTCGTCCTGCAGGCGCCGGTAGAAAAAATCGCCATTGGAAGTTTGGCCCCCACGGGTCTAGATGTGACGTGGCTGCAGACGCTCGTCGTTGGATTCATGCTGCTGTCCCTGCTGATTTCTTTGTGGGCCGTGATCAAGGAGGTGCGAAGCATTCGTCACATCCTGCGGGACGCACACGTGCTACGAAGAATCAGGAAAGCGACCATCGTCTGTTCCGACACTGTTTCAGTTCCTTTCTCATTCCTGACTCCTTGGCATGCTTGGGTGGTGATACCCACTTCTTTTTTGACGGATTCGTCGCTCACTCTCATCTCCATTTACCACGAACTCCAGCACCATCGTCAGCGGGATACGGCCTGGCAGTACGTCGTGCTCACGCTGCGTGCTCTCGTGGGCGTGAACCCGTTCATGTCTCTTTTCGATAAAATTATTTCGGAAGCTCAAGAACTCAAAGTGGACTCGACCTTAGTCGACGAAGGAAAAGTCCGTGCCAGTGACTACGCCCAATGTTTGTTGGATGTGGCCACGAACGCTTGTGTCGGTCAGAAGCCGCTTGTGTGCGCGACAGGTTTGGCTTTTTTGACGGACCGGCAATCTTTAACACGGAGGATAGAGAATATGTTTCAGTTAAAAAAGAACGGCTCGTGGAATGTGGGTGCCCTCGCCATCGCTCTGACGCTTTTCATGTCAGCGCTGGCATTCAAGACGGGGCAGGCGATTGGGAGTCCGGGATTAACGATGGAAGAGGCGCAAGCGCTTTTGACCAATACACCCACGACGTTCCCCTTGGAGATGAACGGAGATGTGCTTCATCAGTTGAACCGTACGTTGCAAACAGTGCAGGGACGGCAAGAGATGCGCCAAGCGCTCAAGCGCCTGGAGCGACACCGCGCTCTCGTTGAGAGCAAAATTCAAGAGTACGGCGTCCCCCAAGAATTGATCGCTGTGCCGATCGTAGAGTCGGGCTACCGTAACCTTGCCCAGCACGAAAATCCCTCTCATGGCGCAGGCCTCTGGATGTTCATCCAGAGCACGGCGCGGGCCTACGGGTTGCGCGTTTGGGATGGTGTCGATGAGCGTCTCGATGAGGCGAAAGAAACGGACGCGGCCATGCGCTTGCTTAAGGCGGAAAAAATTCGGTTTGGAAAATGGCCGCTGTCTGTGTTGGCCTACAACGCCGGGGACAGGGTCGTGACGAAAGGAATTTTTAAGACGGGCTCACGGAATGCTTGGGTCCTGATTCGTCATGGCTACCAAGGCGACAAGCATTATCTCGCGAAACTCACTGCCGCGATCCTGATTATGAAAAATCCTAGTTTGCTCGAGTAGCTCATGGCAGGCGCTCCTTTTCGGGGGCGCCTGCCAATAATACTGTTAAGTCCAACGCTAGATGTCTGTTTTTCTATGCAGATATTAGCAAAACCTTAAAAATTAGTGTAATAAATTTAGTCACTTGCCCCACCTCTCGTATGCCTCTAAGATCAAAGAGTCATTGGCCTGGTCTTGTTACCGAAGGTACGCAGTTTCATGAAACGTTTTGTCACCATCATCGAAGACGAAATAGAGATTGGCGAGAGTCTCGCCAAATTCTTGCGTGCGAAAAAATTCGAAGTGAAACATCACCTTTCCGCGGAAGAATTTTTCTCTGATCGGCCAACTGCATCGAGTGGCATCTATCTGATCGACTGGAATCTTCCGGGGATCAAAGGGATCGACATCGTTCGGACGATTCGCACGCGTGATAAATTCTCGCCGATTTTTATGTTGTCCGCGAACAGTCAGAACCAAGATGTTCTGGAGGGCCTGAAGTCCGGCGCCGATGACTATCTCACGAAACCTTTTGATTTCGATGGACTCGCGATTCGGATCGAAAATGCTTGGGCTAAGCTCACGCAGATCGAAGGTAATCTCATGAGCCACGGAGTGAAGCTCATTCCGGAAGCCCACTCGGTGATGAAGGATGGCGTGACCGTGAGCTTAACGGCGCGTGAGTTTGTGATTTTTGAGCGTCTCTACAAAACGCGGGATACCGTTTCGCGGGAAGATCTCATCGCGGAGTTCGATCTGAAAGAGAAGATGACCGTCCGAAATGTTGACGTGCACATCTTCTTCTTACGCAAGAAACTCACCAAGCTCGAGATGTCGATCTCAACGGTGTGGGGAGCAGGTTACAAGCTCGTTGTCGATAAGGACGCCGCCCTAGAATAGCATCCGTAGTTCCACTTCAAAGCGACCCATCTTAGGCACGTTCTTACCAGCGAGAGTTTGCTGGACGTTGAAGTTGATCTGCGCGGGGAGTGCGAATTTCTTTTTTAGGAAAGGCTGAATCGATGAGATCGACGCGCTCATGCGACCGACGTGGCCAATGCGATCAGAGTTGTATTCGAGGTAGCCGTCGGCCGGGCCATACGCAGAGCTGTACTCCGAGGGCATCTGATAGTTCACTTCGTAGGCTGGCGTGAGTGAAAACCAGTCATTGATGGTGTAGGTCGACGAAAGGACCGCGTCGAGTCTGTCGCCGTACTTCACGACGAAGTCACCCTTGGTGTCTGAGATGGTCGAATCGCGACTCGTCGGGATACGCAAAGTTTTCTCGGTGGGCGCCTGGTAGGTGTACCGCAAAGTCGTTCCAAACATCAGACTGTCATTGAGCACATAGCCGTAGGCTCCTTCGACGAAGGCATCCCACTGGCCATCGCCGAACGCGATGTCTTGTAAGATATCCGGGTCGTCTTGGCGGCCGGTCGGTGCCACCAGGCCACTCGAAACAGCGAAGCCCCAGGTTCCTCGGTCGATCAGGCGGTACATCGCGCCGAGCTCGAAGTCACCGTAGCCCGATCCCTGCCAGTCGCCGATTTCTTGGTAGCCATAGGTGTTCACAAGCACAGACTGAACCACGTTGCCCGTCGCTGACGGAATGCTGCTCGTGATGTTACCCAAAGTACTGTCGATGTCGCCCTGGCCAGCGAGTTGAACTTGGTCAGCGATCTCCTGGCTATTGGAGCCGCGGATCTGCTTGTACTTCATGTTCACGTTCGCGGTGTAGTAGGGAAGGATGCCGTACACCGTGAGCTTTTCCGTAATTCCATAGCCGCCGCCGAAGCCGTGCACCTGAACTTGCGCAACCGCCGAAACATTAAACTCACCGAACGTCAGTTGGTCGTAGGCCTCGGGACTGATGGCCTGAAGCTGTTCGAAGTAGAGCTTGGCCGCCGTTCCGGCGCTCTCAAGCGTGGCAGCGTTAGCGTTGATGTTGTAGGAAAGTGGAGTGACCGCCTGGGCCTGGTTATAGGTCGCATCGATCTTTGTCGTGTTCACATTGCGGTAGGCGAGCAAGCGGACGCCCTTCGGGAGCGTACGATGCACCTGCGCGTAAGCACTCGATACTACGAACAGGGAGCCGAGTGCGAGAAGACCAAACTTACCCATGGGCGAGACCTCATTAATGCATTGCAATAGATATAGGCATTTTAGGGGGTTAATGAGCCTAAATGTGAAAAAGAGGAGCGGACGTGTAAAAAGGTAAGGGTGACCGGCTTTAAATGCTGCCTAGCAACATTTGTGCTATTTTGCCGCCCATGAAGTCTCTCGCTTTTATTCTCCTTCTATCGGTTCTGGCGTCCTGTGGTGAAAAATCCAAGGTCGACCCGTTGTTTCCTGGGACTCCCCTAAGCCAGACCGTGGGCTACGGAGACGGTGAGCTCGCGGTCTTCACCATCAAGATGCCACTTTCCGATAAATCCATCGATACCTACGATTCTCCCATCGATCCCAACACGGGCCTGTCGCGAGTCCCTCTCCTCGGCGATGCTCTTCGCTTCATCACCCAGGCGCTGTTCAACCTCGGTGCGGAGTTTGGTCTTGGAAAATCGAACATCACCATCAATCAACCCATCCCAGATTTAAACTCGCCGTACTTGAAATCTATTTCCGTGAAGCGCGTGTTCTTCCACATCGACAACACCATCGAGGAAGACGCCCAGCCGAGGAATATTCTCTCTCGTGTGTTCAACGCCATCCGCGGCGTGATCCGCGGAGAGACGCGACTAGACTTCAGCTTCATTCGAGAGCTGAACGTGTTGTTGAAGATGGAAAGAACGGACGTCGCCCCCGTGGATTTCATCCCGGAAATTTTCACGGAGAACGCGGACAACCTCCCCCCACGTCCCCGCCACGATTCGATCGAGATCGGAGCCGTCGGTGGCCCGCGGATGATCGAGTTGCTGAATTACAAACGAAAAAATCGCAGAGATATCCTGCGCAACAACGAGCGGGGTGCGATGTTCGTGGTCTACACAGAAAGGCCCGTGCAGGTTCGTGCTTTCTTGCGCAAAGATAAAGACATGGCCGCTTTGATCAAAGAAATGGTGATCGTGAACAAGACGCTGGTGGTGGAGCTCACAGGACAAGCCGCTGTTTCTGAGGCGTTCTTTGAACTGATGAGAAACTACGAAGACGAGATGGCAGAAAGTGGCATCACCAAGATCGATACCTGTAATGAAGACATCTGCATGGATGTTAAGGTGAACGAACAGAATATGATGCCGCTGTTGCTGCAAGGTAATAAGTTGCGCATCGAAACAAACGTCGACTCTTCACGCGTTCCGCCGAAATCCTTCCAGCTCAAAGGTTTTATCGAGTTTGAAGTGAAATTAGACGTTCCGATCTAATTGCAAGTCATTTGCATTTACGGTTTTTTGCTATTAAGCTACCTCCTCGGAGGTAGCCATGCTTTTCCTTTTGCTCTTCACCGGTCTAGTCCACGCAGAAACGTTGCAGCTGGGCGAAATTCACGTCATCGATACCCCCAGCTCACTCTACGACTTCATTCCCAGCACCACGGCGTTGAGAGGTGATGAATTGCAACGGAAGCGTGAAACCTCCCTCGGGGATACTCTACAGAAGGAAGCCGGGGTCAACAGTTCAAGCTTCGGTCCCGGAGCGGGTAGGCCCGTGATTCGTGGTCTCGATGGTGATCGGATTCGTGTTCTACAAAACGGCCTCGGAACGATGGATGCCTCCGCCCAAAGTGTGGACCACGGTGTTCCCGTCGATATGCTGAATACTGATCAAGTCGATATTGTCCGCGGCCCGATGTCACTGCTCTACGGTGCCTCAGCGGTCGGTGGAGTAGTGAACATTGCTAATCAACGCATCCATCATGCTTTTGAAGCAGGGGCACTTTCTCAATTTGATGTGCGCTCAGAGAGTGCCTATGGAGGAGCCGCGACTTCGGCACGACTCGATTGGGGCAAGAGTCAGTGGATGACTCATCTCGATGGCTCCTGGCGCGATTACGGAGATCAGCGCGTCGGAGGCGGTGGCCGGTTGCCAAACACACAAAACCAACAAGAGGGAGCGGCAGCGGGGATATCGCGCGTCTTCGATCGTGGCCATGTGGGGGTCAGTTTTTCTCATTTTGGTACACAGTATGGGTCGGTGGCAGAGCCTGTGGTGGGGATTCGTTTGCGCCAAAATCGCTTTGAGCTGGATAGTGAGTATCGTCCCGAGTCTGGCCCCGTAGATAAAATCCGATTGCGCTCGGCCCAGGCCCGTTACCGGCACGATGAACGTGAAGGTGAAGTCGTGGGAACCGTCTTTAAAAATAACGGAAATGAATCACGGTTTGAGCTGCTGCGCTCCCGCGGCGATTGGCACCATGTGGCCGGTGTGCAGACACAAATTTTCAAGTTTTCTGCGGAAGGTGAGGAAGCCTATCTACCCACCGCCAAAAACCGTCTCGCGGCCGTGTTTAGTTTTCATGAGAAACGTGTGGATAACACCACCTTTAATTTTGGTGGTCGCGTGGAAGACGCCCTCGTCGAGATCGACGACCAAAGCACAGAGCGAGGATTTACCGGCCTCTCGGGTGCGGCCGGAGTGCTGAAAAAATTTGGTGCTTGGGGTGTTGGTTTCAACGCAAGCTACACCGAACGTGCGCCGACCTTCCAGGAACTCTTCTCGAGCGGTGGCCACGTCGCCACGGGAACTTTTGAAACCGGTGACGCCAGCTTAAAGAAAGAGAAGGCCCGTGCGCTCGAGCTGAGTCTCCGGCATGACAATGCCAAAACGCAGTCGCGCATCGCTGCCTATGTGCAAGACTTCCAACATTATGTGGCCCTGATTCCCAATGGCAATGTCGATGCGGGCTCCGGCTTCCCGGAGTTTGACTATGAAGCCGTCGATGCGCGTTTTTATGGCATGGATGCAGAAACGCGCTACGCTCTGAATCCGTCGTGGAGCTTAATCGGAAAAGGTGATTGGGTTCGCGCCAAGAACCGCAACAGCGGGGATGACCTTCCTCGCATTTCGCCGCCTCGTCTGACTGCGGGAGTGGAGTGGAAGCGTGGGGACTGGATCGCCGATGCGGAGCTTCAGCATGCGCTCGAGCAGCATCACACCGCTGACAGTGAAACCAACACAAAAGCTTATGACCAATTGAACGCCGGAGTGCAACGGAGCTTCCTCGGGTCAAGCGGGCGCGTGAGCGTTTTCCTCCGTCTGAAAAATCTCTTCGATGAAAAAGCCCGCAACCACGTCTCAACCGTGAAGGCCATTGCGCCGATGCCGGGGAGAAATGCGGTGATAGGAATGAATGCCGTTTGGTAGAACTAGGGAGGCGAGAGCGTGACTTCAATGCCGTGCTTCGCGCCTTCTTCTTGCATGATGAACTGAATCTCTTTGAATGAGTACATCACACCAATCACACTGATGCGTGTGTTCACCAGATCGATCTTGCAACTGTTGCTGCACTGGCAGTCGCTGGAAAAGACCTCAATGGTTTTGACCGGTGGCTTGTTCTTAAAGTCGGTGTACCAAACCATGAATTCGGTGATCTTCTCACGGAGCTTCAAAGCAAGATCCGCTCCGGAGTCTTTCGCCAGATTGTATGTGAAGAGACTGGTGTTGCGGGACTTGCCGTTAAAGCTGAGCTTCACGACGCCGTTTGAGCGTAGTTTGAGCGTATTTTGAAAACAGACTGGGCAGTACATGCAGGCATTATAACGAAATGCTGGCGCCGGACCAAGGGATTTACTATCATGGGCCCATAGGAGATCTGTCGTATGCAACACGAATTTCGTGACATCCCGGGCCATGGTGGATTGAAACTAAAAGCGTTGGTTAAAGAAAACGGCGCGCCAGTTTGGTTAATTGTGACTCACGGTTTGGGTGAGCACATGATGCGGCATCAGCATTTTCTGAAACTTTTCGCCGGCCAGTTCAACATCCTGCTCTACGACTTGCGTGGCCATGGTCGCTCCGAAGGTGAGCGTGCCAACGTGGGAGAGTTTGCCGATTTCCGTCGCGACTTGCAGCACGTCGTTGAATTTCTGCAGAAAGAATTTTCCATGAAGCGCTACATGGCGTTCGGCCATTCAATGGGTGGCCTCGTGACCGCCGACTGGTTGCAGAACGAAGCTCGCGAAGATCTTTACCCTGAAAAAGTTTTCTTAAGTTCTCCGCCGGTTGGCGCGCCCGGGATTCTTGGGCCGATCTTTGGGAACGCGCCTTTGATGTTGCTCAAGGGTCTTGCTGATTTCCCGCTGACACTTCCGCTGAAAGGAATCCTCGACCTCAATCGTCTTTCCCACGATAGTCGGATTTTGCAAAACTATCTCAACGACGAGCTCGTCGAACAGAAAGTGCACACTCATCTTTTCTTCCAGTTGCTGCGCACTTCGCGTGACGTGTTCTCCCGTCCGTTGCGGGCGCGCTGCTCACTCTTTGCTTCCGTTGGAACAGAAGATGGTCTGGTGAATGCGGGAATGCTTTTGAAGTATTTCGCGAACATTGAAAAGAACACGAAGGTTCTTAAGGTGGAGGGCGGCTACCACGAGCTCCACAATGAGATCGAGAAATACCGCCAGCCTTACTTCGATTTTTTGCGTCAGTCCTTGGTCGGATAAGGCATCGCCGCCAGTCGCTCTGTGAGTGGTGGATGCGAATATGTCCACGCCGCGTACAGTGGATCGACCACGAGGCTTCCAGCGTTACCACGATACAGTTCTAGCAACGCCGTCCCCAATGCTTCGGGTGATGTGCGCTCAATGGCATAGCGATCCGCCTGAAATTCATGACGGCGCGAGCACCAAGACATTAATGGGGCCAGCGGCACTGAAAGCAAACCACCTAACCACATGGCGACTAACAGCACCACTCCATGTGTCGGTGAGAGGCCGAGCTCCATAAAAAAATCAGGTCGAAGTGTGAGCCAGCCAAGCGCAAAAAATGCCACTGCACTCATGAAGAGACTGAGCACCAGGCCCTTCTTGATGTGGCCATGGGCGAGGTGCCCTACTTCGTGAGCAAGCACCGCTAGCGTTTGTTCCGGACGTAGTTTCTGGAGAAGCGTATCAAAAAAGACGATCCTCTTGGCGCGACCCAGGCCCGTGAAGTAGGCGTTGCCATGGGAGCTGCGTTTCGACGCATCCATGACGTACACCCCGCTACTTTGAAAACCGGCCCCCTCAACTAACTGCTTAATCCCCAGAGCGAGTTCGGCATGATCGAGTGGCGAGAATTTATTGAACAAAGGTGCGATGACTGTGGGCCACAACCAGATGATGAGAAATTGAAAAAGAGTGTAGAAAACAAAAGCAGGAATCCACCAGACGCCCGGCAAAGTATTCATGAGCCACACCAGCGGGGCACCGAGAATCACAAGAAAAATGGCACCAATCACTGAGCCCTTGGCGAGGTCACCCGAGAAAATTTTCCAATTCGAGCGGTTGAAGCCGAAGCGCTCTTCCAGGACGAACTGGGAGTAGAGTGACCACGGGAGACTGAGCATACCATCAACGACACTGACGATGCCGATGAGGGCCACCGGTTGCCACAGCGAGCTGGGGACATAATCGAAGAGTATCGTGTCGAGATCGGAAAGGAAGCCGAAGTAGAACCAGCTGGCGAGCACGAATCCTTGGAACCACATGCGGGCCATCCCCAGTTGCAAACGAGCACGGCCGTAGTCGACGGCTTTTTGATGCTCTTCGATTGAAAAGAAGGCACTGAAAGCCGCGGGGACCGCGTGGCGGTGAGCGAGCATGGCCTTGCGTTGCCGGAACATGAGCCATGACTGTACGATGAGTTTGAATGCCAGCAAAATGCCGACGATCAGGATGCCTTTCATGCTCATTGCTCATACTCCTCAAGTTCAGATCTGGCGCTTCTATGCCCACAACAGTTTAAGAAATTATACCTACGTCTTGTTGGAAACCGCAGCACGAACTGCGACGGTGCTCGATCCTTGGGATGGTGAGGATTTGTTGACGTGGGCCGAGCAGGAAAAAGTAAAACTGACAGGTGTCCTCAATACCCACGGGCATCATGACCACATTCGCGGCAATGAGGCCCTACTCAAAGCGGGGGTCGCTTTAAAAACCTCACTGCCGATCCTTTCTGCTCATCCGGTTCCTGGCCACACCATGGATCATGTGGCCTTTAGGCTGCTAGGCACGCCTCATTTCTTTACTGGTGACACGCTTTTTCAGGCCGGAGTGGGGAATTGCAAAAACGGCGGAGATCCGGGGGTGCTTTATCACACGGTGCAAGAACTTGGGCGCTTGCTGACCGATGAGTCAGTGCTTCATGTGGGCCACGATTACTTGGCCAAGAATTTGAGTTTTGCTCTCCATGTAGAACCCTCGAACTTAGTGGCCCAAGCACGACTGAAGGAGTTGGCGGGACAAGTGAGCTACGAACTGCCTCCGCACACCTGGGCGATGGAAAAACAGCTCAATCCTTTCCTGCGTCTTTCTCAGACCGAGCTGCAACAACGTGTTCGCGAACTCAAACCTGACTTGGCAAGCGGCCCCACTAGTGATGAGATGCTGTTTCGTGCATTACGTAGTCTGCGCGACAATTTTTAAACCACACTCCAGGAGTTGATCATGGCCAAGAAAACGACGAAGAAGAAAGCAGTGAAGAAAGCAACGAAGAAAGCTCCGGCGAAGAAAAAAGTAGCGGCTAAAAAAGCAGCTCCAAAACTGGAAGCACCGGAGAAGAACGCAACCGCGACGAAAAAAGCTGCTGCGCCAAAAGCTGCGGCGAAAAAAGCAGCTGCCGTTTTGCCAGCACTTGGCAGCGTGGCGCCGAGCTTCACGTTGCACAACCAAGACGGCCAGGCCGTTTCGCTGGAAAGCTTCCGCGGCCAAAATGTGGTGGTGTATTTCTACCCGCGCGCGATGACTCCGGGATGTACGGTGCAGGCCTGCGGTCTCCGCGACAAAAAAACGGACCTCGCGGCCAATGGCATCGTCGTTTTGGGGATCAGCCCTGACGCACCTAAGGCTTTGAAGAAGTTTCAAGAGAAAGACGGTCTCAACTTTGATCTTCTCTCAGACGCCGATCACAAAGTGGCCGAAGCTTACGGCTCATGGGGGCAGAAACAATTTATGGGGAAAACCTTCGACGGTATTCTCCGTCAGTCGTTCTTACTCGATAAAGAAGGCCGTGTTGCCCACATCATCAGCAAAGTCGACACCAAGACTCACGCCGAAGATGTCCTTGGATTTTATAGCAAACTCTAGTCTTTGATCACCCGGTCTTCGATCACGGAGACCGGGATCTCTTTTTCTAACTCCGCTAACCATCTTCGCAATTCCACTTCCCATTCGATAGGGGCACGCAAAAGTAAGTCGCGCCAGCCAGCGCCTTTCTCCACAGGGAGAGTGGTCGGAAAGCATAAATTATCGCAGGCCTCGAGAAGATGAAGTACGTATCCGGCGTCTTCTTTCGACACTCGTACCGTCAGACACAAGACTTCTTTGCTCAACAAATAGCGCGCTGTCACAAGGCTTCCTTGACATGGTGTTCTCTGACTTTAGAATATAATAAGGAATCTAAAAGTTTTCAGGCCTTAAGTCACGGAGGACGGTTTGAAACTCACTCAAAACTTGTCTTTGTTATCGCTGCTCGTTTTGCTTTCTTCTTGTTCATGGCTTGCCAGCATGGAGCGCCAGCTCGTGGGCGAAGATGAAAAGCCAAGGAAGGGAACCGTCGCTCGTAAAGACACACGTTCTTCGGTCACTAAGGCCGAGTACGATGAATTGTTGTCTCGTTACGACGAACTCAATCGCCAATACCAGGCCCTCAAAGATGGCCGCGCCTCTGATCCGCTCGTCACTGAGTTGCGTGATGCTCCCATGCTCACGAATCAAGGCGTAGCGAACGGCCCACGTGTTGAAACGGTGGATGCCTTTAGTGGTGCAGCAGCCGCGTCGAGTGAACCCGTGGCGACCGGCGATGTCGAAGGCCAACTCACTCGTTACCGCCAGGCGCAGGCCCTGCGCGCGACGAACCCAAGCGAAGCGATGAGATCATTCCAAGAACTCGCGAGCTCGGCCGTTCCACCGATTCGCGCTCGTGCGCAGTTGCAGATGGGCGAGGTGCTCATGCAACAAGGAGAGTTTGATCTCGCGTTGCAGGCCTTCGAAGGTGTGATCAACCGCATGTCCTATTCGGGCGTCGTGCTCGATGCTCTTCGCAACGCTGCCGTTTGCAGCGAGAAATTGGGACAGACACAAAAGAAAACGCAGTACTTGTCATTGCTGAAAGACGTTTTCCAGATCGGAGTTTAATTGAGCCGCAAGACTCTCACCGCGCTGATCCTCTCCGCTCTGCTTATGCAGGGGGCGGTGGGGCAAGACGAAGAAGGCATCCCTGAGTTGGATGTGGTGGAGAGCGATGACCTCAATCAACTCCTGAATGAAGCAGACAAACCTTCTGTTGAAACGGCCAGTGAGTCAGCTCCCGCAACGGAGACACCACCGGTCGCAACCGAAGAAACGCTCAGTGCTCCGGCCACCACCGGCGTCACCGACAATGCCGAGATCATCGAGCCGCTTCCGGCCGATAGTTCGTCGGAGAATCTTGCTGATGCCGTGAAAGGTGTGGAAGAGGATTTGCCGGCCCCGCTCACCGATTCAAACTCCGACGATCTAGAGGAGTTGAAGGCTGACCTTAACGACACGGATTTAAGTGAAGGCAAGGTCGCGTCCCCGGAGTTTATTCCGGCGCCAGTCAATACCACTCCTGATGCGGAAGCACCGGGCATGACTGGGCCAGATACGAAAAAACCCGTCGTGAACGATGCCGTGAATGTGAGCAAAGCCCCGTCGGTGTTTGACGTGGGCAATGAAGAACGCAATCTTCTTGAGCTTGCAACCTCAGTCCAGGGCCAGATTTCTAACAACGAGTGGAACGAACTCGCGACGCAAGCGAAGGTCAGCTCCTACACCGTCGTTAAAGATGATTGGCTGTTTAAAATTTCAAAGCGCCTCTTCGGTTCGGGGTTCTACTATCCGAAAATTTGGGCGTTGAACCAGTTCATCACCAACCCCCACCTCATCGAGCCTGGGATGGTGCTCTCTTTCACCACAGGTAGTGGTGATCGTGCCCCGGAGATCAAGTTGGGCGATTTCAGCGAAGCAGAAATCAAGGCCGCTCCCGGCGCCAGCACGGCAGCAGTTGCGG